>CAYLZA010000141.1:0-6708 GCA_964387575.1 uncultured Spirochaetales bacterium
GGGAGCTGAATGTCGAATCGGGGGAGATTGAGGTCAGCGAGGAATGGGCGCGAATACACGGCGTGGCCGCACCTCGAATCGATATAGACGGCGTGCTCGAGCTAACGCACAAGGACGATAGATCGAAGTTGGCGGATGCGCTCAAAACGAGTATTGATGAAGGCGTTGCACTCGAGACCGAGCACAGGATTCTCAATAAACGCACCGGGCGGGTGCGATGGATTCGTGCACATGGAGTCCCCGAGAAGGATGCTAACGGAAACCCGGTGCGCCTTTACGGCGCGACCGTAGATACCACCGAAGAGGTAGAGAGAACCCGTTATCTCGAGGAACAACGTCAGTTTCTCCGGGGGATCTTTAATGGAGTGGATACGCCGATTTTCGTCATCGACGTTACCCCTGAGGGTGAATTCGCATATGCGGGAAACAATCCCACACATCAGGCTGCGTTGGGAATTCCGGAAGAGGAGCTCATCGGTAAACGACCGATCGAATTGGTTCCACACATAAGCCGGAAAACCGCCGACGCCGTTGTCGAACGATATCGGCAGTGTGTCGATGAACGCGATTCAATCCAATACGAGGAGAAGCTCGAGATCGGCGGTGAAGAGGTGTGGAGCCTTACAAAACTCACCCCGCTGCTCGATGAGAACGGCGCAGTCTGCAGAATCGTCGGCTTCAGCGTCGACATAACCGAGCAGAAACAGCTGCACAAGCGGCTTCTGCAGTCGCAGAGAATCGAGACGGTTGGTCGTCTTGCCGGTGGGATTGCCCACGATTTCAACAATCTTCTTACGGTTATCTCCGGCTCGAATGAGCTTGCAATGCTCGATCTCCCGGACGATCATCGCGTGTATGAGGATCTGGAGGCGATCAAAACGACCACCGACAGAGCCGCCGAACTCGTACGACAGTTGATGGCGTTTTCGCGAAAGCAGTTTTCGGAACCGAAGATAATCGATTTGAATGCCTTGTTGTTCGATCTGGATAAACTGCTACGGCGGCTGATCAGTGAGGACATCGAGCTGGTGATGCTCACCGACCCCGAGCTGTGGACGATACATGCCGATCCCGCACAGATAGAGCAGGTCCTTACGAATCTCGCGGTAAATGCTCGTGATGCGATGCCCGATGGGGGGAAGCTCACAATCGAAACTCGCAATATCCTGCAACACGAAGCGCCGACGGAGGTAACGGACCAAACGGAACTGGAGAGCTTTGTATGTCTTTCGGTCGCAGATACCGGAGTCGGAATGTCGGAAGAAGTGAAAGCGAGGGTATTCGAGCCGTTTTTTACGACCAAGGAAGTCGGTGTGGGAACCGGTTTAGGATTGGCTACCTGCTTCGGTATCGTAAAACAAAACCGTGGTGAGATACTCGTGAAAAGCAATGAGGATACGGGATCGGAGTTTCTGATTTATCTTCCGCGGGCGCAGGGGACTGTGGAGGAAAAGACACCTGAGTTGCCGTCCGACACCGAAAACGGAACCGAAATCATCCTTCTCGTTGAGGACGAATCGGGAGTACGTGCGATGGTGAATCGGATACTGAGCGTAAACGGTTATCGGGTATTTGAAGCGAGTAACGGAAAGGACGCAATACGACGGATTCGTGAAAACAACCACATAGATGTGCTGCTCACTGATCTGGTTATGCCGAAGATGAACGGTCGCGAGCTTGCACGGTACGTCATGAACGAGCATGCGGACATCAAAATACTTTTTATGTCGGGATATACCGATGATTCGGTCGTTCGAGACGATATCAAACAAAACGCGGACGGCTTTATACAGAAACCGTTTCGTCCGGAGGATCTCCTTTCGACAATACGAACGGTACTCAGCGAACCACGAGAGCCGACGACATAGTATCCACCGTGCCGCATACATACATGATGAGTTTCCCTTATATTTGTGATAGGGTTCGGAATTGTCGGGAGCCGTGGTAAAATCGAATCAGGGTACCGGACTCCAGGAGCGATGTATGGGAAAGGGATTGATACGATTCGTCGCAAGCATGTACGGATTCCTCTATTTTCTGATCGGGCTTGGTCAGACGTTTTCGATCTACGGCATAATGGATCGTTTTGTAGAGCTACCGAGAGGCATTTCGCACCTCGTTGCATTCGCTGTAGGAGAGCTTCCGCTTGTCGGCTCGGTTGCAGGAGTGTACGGGGTAGTATACGGATGGGAGTTGTCTATCTGGATCGGATTGGTCCTATTTGTTTGGCCGCCGATTATCGTAATCCTCTATATCGCGGAAAAACGCAGGCAGAAAGCACTGGCGGCAGAGGATGAAGAGCCTGGTGCTGTGGAGCCGACGGCTGCGCCGAAACCGGGTGAAACACGTCCGGTTCGTTCCGAGAAGCGAGAAGATCGGCGCGATCGAGGAAAGGACGAGAGCCCGGCTCGTCGAGGCGGTGTGGAGATCAGCCCGTGGGCGGCGGGAATTCTGAAACAGCTCGATGAGGAAGAACGCGGGGCTTCGTCTTCGAAAGAGCGTGATGTGACGCCGCCGGCGGGAACCGTTTCGGGAACCGGAAATGAGAGATTGCCCGAGCGCGAAGGTGGGGCGCTTGGTGAAAATCCGTTGTTAGAGCCGGGACATCCGAAGCCCGAGCCGAGTCCATCAGCCGGCGGCGTTCCGACAGAGCCGCCGGTTGCTGACAGGCGTCCGACGGAGGATTCCTCCGAAGCGGATATTTCACCGGAATCGGATGGGTCAACAGGATCAGACAAAGACGACATAGTCGGGGAAGCCAAAGAGACCGGCACTGCCCCTGAAAAAAAACATCACGACGAGTTTGGCGAGTATCTCGTAGACAGAATTGAAGGTGATATGAGCGAGATCGATCGACAGCTCGATGCATCAATGACCAAATCATTGTCGGATGAGCTCAAACGGGAGCTTGCATATCTGTACTATGCAGTTCTCGTGAATGCCGCGCTGTCGGGAGAAACCTCCTCGTTTCCACAGCTCGAGCGAGCGTTTCATGCGTTGTCGAAAGACGAACGGGTTGGTCGACCGTCGCCGTCGATCTTTAGGGAACGCGCAGGATACTATCAAACGGCGATAGCCGGCGGAAAAACGGGACACGAAACATCGGGAATGCTTTTTTCCCGAAAGGTCGGCAGAGCGTCGGACTACGAGTTGATAAGGCATATAGACGATCGAATACCCGAAATCGTCCGTGAAATTCGCGAACAGGTTCGTTAAAAGGATTTATAGTGGTCCGAAAATTGTGGAAAAGCACATTTCGGCGCAGATAGGAGCGTTGAACCGCTGCATGTAGCGGCATGAACGACTCTCGGAGGTATCAAATCCAGTTTTCAACAATTTTCGGACCACTATAAAAAGGATTCCAAACATACCGATCATACGACACTCAAATTCCAAATGTGATTATTCCCGCCAAAATTGCGTTCGCCGTTTCTTGCTGGTACTACACGGGATCTACTCGATACGATATCCTGTCGCACGATTATGAGAATACCGTTTCGCGATAATAAAAGACTCGAAACCGTCCACCGAGCCGTAGAAGCCCACGAAGAGCTTGCAGCGGTCTGGGAGGCGTGCAACATCATGGCCGTCAAACGGCTGGAGATGAGCGATCATGGTCCGACCCATGTTGCAATCGTCGCAAATCTCGCGCTGAAAATACTCAGAAGCCTGGTAACGGCCGGAGTTGTGCCGTCGATCGTATCGGATTGGGAGCTCGAAACGTACGATGCGGAGGTTGTTGTGTTTCTCGGGGCAATCCTGCACGATCTGGGAAACTCGATTCATCGCGATTTGCACGATGATTTCGGTGTCATGCTGGCCCATTCGATTCTTCCCGATTTGCTTCCCGAAGCGTACCCCAACCGGCGGCTCCGACAGATCATCACAACTGAGACGTTTCACGCAATGGTGGCACACGATACGGCCGTCGACGTTCATACGGTAGAAGGCGGTGTGGTCAGGGTTGCGGATGGGCTGGATATGAAAAAAGGCAGAGCGAGAATTGCCTTTGAGGCCGGCACGAAAGATATTTTCAAAGTCAGCGGGATGGCTGTGGAGGAAGTGTCGATACTCGACTCAACTGACGACAAACCGGTTCGTGTCGAGATTCTGATGAACGACGCCGCGGGGATATTTCAGGTTGACAATCTGCTGAAAAAGAAAATACAGGGGAGCGGTCTCGAGGCGTATATCGAAGTCGTCGCGAAAATGGTAGATCGTGGTGGAGAACGACTGATTGACACGTATCGTATCGAGTAGCCGCTTCAGAAAGCGATGACATTCAAACAGTTTTCTGCAATTGTTGAAATTCGAACAAAAATCATAAGTATTTCCACATTTTTTCTTGCGACGGCGTACGCATACTGGGCTTCGGGAGTATTTTCGTTGCATCTTGTGATACTGATCTTTTTCGCCGCGCTTGCCGTCGATATGGGCACCACCGGATTTAATACGTTTTTCGACTATCTTCGTGGGGTCGATCATATAGACTACAACCGGGAATCCGCAAAGGTGCTCGTACACGAAGGGGTGTCGGCGATGTCGGCGTTCATCGTTTCCGCTGCGTGTTTTATGGTTGCCGGTATTCTGGGGATCATAATCGCTGTATTCGCCGGTTGGAAGGTCCTGATAGCGGGCGGGATATGTATGGTGGTGGGTTTCTTTTATACCGGGGGACCAATGCCGATTTCGCGGACACCGGTCGGAGAGTTGTTTGCCGGCGGTTTTCTCGGATCGGTATTTTTTCTTATAGTTTACTATATTTATACAGGCGCGATAACGGCCGACGCTGTCCTCGTCTCGCTTCCCTCCACCGTATTCATTGCCTCGATTCTGACGACCAACAACACATGCGATATCGAAGGGGATAAACGTGCTCGAAGAAAGACGCTTGCCGTCGTGCTCGGCAGGAAACGTTCCTCTCACGTGATATGGATTGAAGGCGTTATAGCATTCCTCGGCGTCGGAGCGCTCGCTCTATTGGGATTGCTCCCGATATGGTGCGCACTTCTGCAGATCCCGATCGCCATATTCGCCGCCGTCGAGTACAGACGGATGTTTCGTCGTGGGTTCTCACATGGGACGAAGGGGCCGTCGATGGGGAGTATATCCCGGATTTTTTTGCTCTTTTCTGCAGCGATGTTTTTCGGGTTGGTTGCCGGGGGAGTCCCGTCGCTATTCAGCGTTTCTGAGGAGGTGGACGACGACACATACGAGGAACGGCAGGAGCTGTATCTCGGAACCGTCGTAACGATTCGGGTGTATGGTAACGACGTCGAGCCGGTCATCGACGAAGGATTTCGCCTCGTTGAACAGTACGAAAATCTCCTCAGCAGGAGCAAACCCGAAAGCGATGTCTCACGTATCAATGATCGCGCCGGCGATTCCGCCGTTTCAGTTGCAGCGTCGACAATCGAGGTCGTCAGGGAGGGAATTCGATATGGCGAGCTTTCCGACGGGTTATTCGATATAACGATTGGTCCACTTGTCGATCTCTGGGGCATTGGTACGGCGGGAGCGCAGATCCCCGGTCCAGCGGAAATTGAATCAACGATTTCGCTGATCGACTTCACCCGCGTATCAATCGAAGACGAGCGGTCGGTGAAATTGCCTGAACCAGGCATGAAACTGGATCTCGGAGGAATCGCGAAAGGATATATCGCAGATCGGCTCGCGGAGCTTTTTCGATCCCGGGGGATAGAGCATGCGATTATCAATTTAGGCGGAAATATTCATACGATAGGGAGAAAACCGGATGGTGATTTGTTCCGCATTGCAATACAGCATCCTGAATCCGAGCGAGGCGAGTATGTGGGAATCGTCCGGGTGGAGGATAGATCGGTTATTTCATCGGGGGTATACGAGCGCTTTTTTGTGGAAGACGGTATACGGTATCATCATATTCTCAATCCGGGTACCGGATATCCGGTGCGGAACGGTCTTGTCAGCGTGTCGATTATTTGCGATCGATCGGTCGATGGTGACGGGCTTTCCACCGCCGTTTTCTGTCTTGGTCTCGAAGACGGAATGAAGCTCATCGAGAGTATCGAAGGGATAGAAACCGTCATTATTGATACGGAAAATAGAGTTTATCTCAGCTCCGGGCTCGATGATCGGTTTGAGCTTACCAACCCGACCTTCGAGCTGAGCTCAGTAGCTTCTTGAGAGCAGTTGTCCTGCAAGCTCGGTAAACTCGGTACGGGCGGCACCTGTCGGTAATTTACCGATTTCTCTCATCGCCCGGTCGGTGTAACGGCGGGCTACCGATCCGGCAACGGCGAGTCCGCCGAGCTGTTTTACCTTAGAAAGGATCGGGGATACCTTTTTTGTAGTTCGATCCCGAACGCCCGAGAGCGTTGCTCCGAGCCCCTCAGGATCCTTTCGGAGTGCGAGAATCACGGGCAGCGTAAAGACTCCCTGGAGAAGATCGTTACCGGCGGGTTTCCCCAAGTGTTGCTCCGCGCCGGAGATATCGAGTATGTCGTCGATTATCTGAAATCCCATCCCAAGGTTGTACCCGATTCGTCTCATCCGTTCCTGGACGTGCACCGGGCATCCCGCCTCGCGCGCACCGATATAACAACTGACCGCAAACAACGCGGCGGTTTTCCCTGCGATTCTTCTCAGGTAGCGTCTGACGCTCGTGTGAGGTTCGAAACGATTTGACGTCTCGGTTATTTCGCTTTCACAGATCCTCGACACGAAATG
>CAYLZA010000142.1:0-6698 GCA_964387575.1 uncultured Spirochaetales bacterium
TTTCGGCGAGAACCTCGACGGCGTTGAGGATCGTATCGAGTTGATACGGATTCGGGCGATTCCCGATCCTGAACCATCCGCCCTGACCGATTCTCGTAAAGATATTTCTCAATTCCGGTTGAAATACAATGGCGATTATGATTACGAGCACGGTGGTGAGACTGTTGAGGATCCACAAAAGCGTGCTCAGTCGAAAGAAAAATGCCACTGCATAGAGCACGGCAATAAGAAAGGCACCCTTAACCAGCTGTATCGCCCTCGTTTGCACGAGGATCTGATATACGTAATAGATTATAAACGAAAGAAGAAGGATATCGAGCACCGGCCGGATATAGTCGGTGTAAACCGTGATGTCGGTGAGCCAATCCATACTTATGAGCCGTGAACCGCCGATATCATACGTATCATATCGGTAGTCTCCCTCACATCGTGTACACGCAATATATCCACACCGTGCATCACCGCATACGCCTCCACGCCGAGCGTGGCTGGGAGACGTTCCTCCACCCCGCGGTTCAGCACTTTGTCGATAAACGACTTCCGTGATACACCGAGCACAACCGGATAACCGATAGACCGTATTTTATCGATGTTTTTGATAAGTCGAAGATTGTCTTCGAGCCGTTTACCGAACCCGATTCCCGGATCGATGAGTAGCTGTTCACGTGCGATCCCCGCATTGCGGGCGGCTCGAATGCTTTCGGAAAGCTCCTCGGCTACTTCGGCGACGACGTCGTCGAAATACGGATTTTTCTGCATTGTCTTCGGAGTACCGCGCATGTGCATGAGTATAACGGGCACAGCTTTCTCCGCCGCAAGCTCGGCGAGTGAAGGATCATCCCTGAGTGCCGTAACGTCGTTGATGATATCAGCTCCCGCTTCCAGCGCCGCACGAGCCGTTTCTGCTTTGCGCGTATCGATCGATAAGGCAATATCCGATCTGTTGCGAATCCCCTCGATGACCGGTACCACACGCCTGCGTTCTTCTTCGGCGCCGACGCTTACCGACCCGGGTCTTGTCGATTCCCCGCCGATGTCGATGATCTTCGCACCGTCCTCGATCATCCTTAATGCGGTATCAACCGCCACAGACGGACCGAGCTTTCTGCTGTCCGGAAAGAAAGAATCGGGTGTGCAGTTTACCACTCCCATGACAATTGTAACCGGGCCGATTTCCAGGAAACGACCTCGAGGGAGTGAGAGGGGCGTTTTTTCTGCCGCTACGCTCATTGCATTTTGAGTATAAGTGAAATTTTATGGCCTCACAATATAATGGTCCGAATCCTGTTGAATTTAAAATCAGCGGGCAAAACGGTGCGGTTGTTCCCTACAGCTTTTATGACCAGTTGTGGCGACGAACGATTCCTACGCCGTTGAAAGAAGGGGAGGAATATCTGCAACAGTTCGCATTTGCTTAGGTGGTCCTGAATGCGTGAAGTGTGCCGTTTTGTTATTCGATCAGAATTCAACAGGATTCGGGCCATTATACTAAGTATATTGTCACCGTAAAGCAAATAATCACGGCAGCAACAGCAATCGCTTTACTCGCAATTCTCGGTCATGGAAGCCGAGCCCAGGAGATCACCGGCGGATACGGCAGCGTTATCATCGGACGATCGGTCGAACACCGGCTCATGCGGGCTTACTTCATCGGTACCGGTTCTGAATCGGTGATAATCATGGCCGGCATTCACGGTGGCTACGAGTGGAATACGATCGTGCTTGCTCGAGAGCTTCGCGACTATTTCAAGCGCCACCCCGATCGGCTGCCCGTCGACATACGGCTCTATATTATACCCGCGGTAAATCCCGACGGTCTGCGCCACGTTACCGGAGGACGCCCGGTATCCGAAGTAGACATCCGGTCAAAGGATACAATTCCGGGAAGATTTAACGCAAACGGAATATGGTACGGGGGAAAACCGGATCAATGGGAGCCTGCCCGGAGATTCGCTCGTACATACGCTGACACTTCGGGATATCCACTGCCGGCGGGAGATGAAGGTCCGGTAGACTATGAAATAACCGGCTCCGCTTCGCAGTACCTGTATTCGAAGAAAATCCCGACCATTATCGTTGAGCTCGAAACTCATTCACAGGTCGAATTCGACCGCAATCTGCGAGCTGTCGCGGCGGTTCTCAAACTGGTCGATTAGTCGAAGCATCAAGCCGCGCGAGGATCGTTATCTGAAGCGAAAGAGCTTATGGCTCCACGTCCTTTTCGTAGTCAATTCCGTCGACACCGAACCCGTGAAACTCCAGAAACGTTTTGCGATACCCTTGGAGATCCGCTATGTCCTCGAGATCCGCGTTGCCAACCAGGTGCCACAATCGGTTTACCTCGGTCTGCACGTCTTCGCGCATCTCCAGATCGTCCATTCTGATTCTGCCGTGAGCGTCAACCGGGATCTTACCGCCTCCATAGAGACGATCTGAGAAAAGCCGGTATATCTGGTGAATACAGTTTTCGTGAATCCCGCGGTCTTTCATCACTTTATAGAGAAGCGATATGTAGAGAGGGACGACAGGTATAACCGCGCTGGCGCGGGTAACAAGTGCCTTATTGACGGAAACGAACGCCTGCCCGCTGTTTCCGGACAGATAATTGCTGAGATCTATCGCAGTTTTTTCGAGGTGCGCCTTTGCTCGACCGATCGTCCCGTCGCGATACACTCCCTGGGTCGACGGAGGTCCGATATAAGAGTATGCAACAGTTTTTATACCGTCTGCGAGCACGCCGGCGTCGTTGAGTTGCCGTATCCATCGATCCCAGTCCTCACCGCCCATGACTTTTACGGTTGCCGCTATCTCCTCTTCGGTTGCCGGTTCTACACGTACATCCTGTGTTTCTCCGGTCATCGGATCGCACGATTTTGAAATAAACGGATCCTCGATCGGTTTGATAACCGACCGATACGTTTCGCCCGTTTCGGGATCGGTTCGGATCGGTGCGGCAAGGCTATATACGAGGAGATCGATCGGGCCGAACGATTCCTTTATTGTGTTGATCGTTTTTTCCTTGATTTCATCGGAAAAGGCATCGCCGTTTATGCTCGAAGAGAGATATCCTTCTCTTGAGGCAGCCTTGTCGAAGGCTATCGAATTGTACCACCCGGAAGTACCGCTCCGTTTTTCGGACCCTGGTCTTTCGTAATACAAACCGATAGTGTTAGCATTACATCCGAATGTGGAAACGATTCTGCTGGCCAATCCATAACCTGTGGAAGAGCCGACGACGAGCACATTTTTTGGACCTTTTATCGATTCCTGATTTTTAACATATTCGATCTGCCGTTCCACCTGAATTCGACATCCCTCCGGATGCGCGTTCATACAGACGCCGTTGCGTATCATCGGTTTGATTATCATGATAAGTATAGTAACGATTGCGCCGTATCAGGGTCAAATTGATGAACAATGGCCCGAATCCTGTTGAAAACGTAATTCCGGATAATCGAGTACAACGAATCCGCGGCATATAGCCGTATCCGAATGGCGAAACGGCTGTTTATTCACTTTTCAACAGGATTCGGACCATTATATGCTTGCCCATTCTCAGGCGGCCTGCGAATGAAGCCGGTAACGGTCGCCATAGCCTATGTATTGGACAAAAACTCCGACATTCGCCCGAGCTCCTCACCGGACTCGGCGAGTATATCCTGTATAATCTCATCGACCGGTTTGCGTTCGCGCACGAGTCCGACACTCTGGCCGGCCATGATCGAGCCTCTTTCGATGTCACCTTCGATCGCCGCTTTCTTCAACCCGCCGATCCAGAACTCCTCGAGCTTGAGCCCGGCTTCTCTCGGTGTAATAGCACCTCGTTCGAGCTGCGCCACGAGACCGAGCTGAAGCGTTACGAAATCACGAGTCCCCTCGTTGCCAATCGCCCTGACCGGAATGACCGGTACGCGCGGATCGAACTGCGCATTCGGTTGCGCGTCCTTCGCCGAAGCCTTGATAATCGCGTTTTTGAAGTTGTCATGTGCGATCGACTCGTCGGCCACCGCGAACCGGGTACCGAGCTGTACGCCGGCTGCGCCCATCATCAGATAGTGGACCATCAATAGCCCGGTACCGATTCCGCCGGCAACGAAAACCGGAACCTCCCGCGTGTTGGGAAGAATCTCCTCGGCGAGCACGCTGGTGGAGACCGGACCAATATGCCCGCCGGCTTCGTGTCCCTCGATGATCAGCGCGTCCACGCCGATTTTTATCAACTGCCGGGCCAGTCCGACGGTAGGGGCGAAGCACATTACCTTGCAGCCTTCCCGTTTTGCTCGCTGAATCGCATCACGGGGCGGGAGTCCACCGGCAAAGATCACAAACGGAAACTCGATATCAAGAACGTGATCGAGATGATGGCGGAAATTCGGAGCGATCGTAATGAGATTGATCCCGAAAGGTCTGTCCGTTTTGTCGTTTGTTTTTCGGATCTCATTCTCGAAGAGGTCGGGCGGCATGTTCCCTCCGGCAATAACGCCGAAACCTCCCGCATTCGATATGGCCGAGACCAGATTCGACTCCGAAATCCACGACATTGCACCGCCGAGTATCGGGTATTCGACGCCGAGAAACTCTCTTCCCCTTGCACACAATTTTTCGAGTAGTTTTTGCTGCATAATTCCCTTCCGTTCGACGAAGCTATTGTTTTTTGTGGTCCAAATCCTGTTGAAATATAAATGTCGTATAATTCAAACCGCAAATACCACTATATGCGGGGTATCAAATCGCTAAAGACTTGTCAGGTCCGGTTTTCAACAGGATTCGGGCCATTATTTACTGCTTCCTGCGGACGCTCTCCTTGATCAGATTCATACCAATTACCTCGCGCTGAATCTGATTCGTCCCTTCATAGATCTGCGTAATTTTGGCATCGCGCATCCGTTTTTCAACCGGGTACTCCTTCATATAGCCGTAGCCGCCGAGCACCTGCACCGCATCGGTCGTAACCTTCATCGCGACATCCGAGGCTTTGACCTTGGCCATCGCCGAAAGCGCCGAAACGTTTTTCTCACCGGCGTCGATCGTGCGCGCCACCTGATAGGTCAGCGCCCGGGCCGCTTCGACCTCGGTTGCCATATCCGCGAGCATGAACTGGATACCCTGAAACGAAGAGATCGGTTTGCCGAACTGCTCCCGTTCCCGGCTGTACGACACCGCAGCGTCGAGTGCACCCTGTGCTATACCGAGTGCCTGAGACGCGACTCCGGGTCGAGATTGATCAAAGGTTTTCATTGCAACGAGAAATCCGAGTCCTTCCTTCCCGAGTAGATTCGTCTTCGGCACTCGACAATCCTGAAACACCAGCTCCCGCGTAGAAGATGCACGGATACCCATCTTGTTTTCTTTCTTTCCGAACTCAAAACCGTCTTGTCCCTTTTCGACTAGAATCGCCGAGGATCCCCGGGCGCCACGAGAAGGATCGGTCAACGCGATTACCGTGTAGACCGAGGCGTCCCCGCCGTTGGTTATCCACTGTTTTGTTCCATTGATGACGTAGTCTTCACCCTCCGGTTTTGCGGTTGTTTTAATCGACCCAGCATCGCTTCCGGCTCCGGCCTCGGTCAGCGCAAACGCTGCGAGGATTTCTCCCGACGCAAGACGGGGCAGATACTTTTTTTTCTGTTCCTCGCTGCCGAACAGGATGATCGGAATCGTACCCAGCCCGGAAGCCGCATATGCGAGCGATATACCGCCACATTCGCGCGAGAGCTCCTCTACTACGAGACACATTTCGAACATGCCTCCGCCGAACCCGTCATACTCCTCGGGGATGAATACACGAAAGAGGTCGGACTCGCCCATGATTTTTACGATCTCAACGGGAAACTCTCCGGCCTCATCGAGCTCCAGAGCGGCCGGTCTGATTTTTTCGCGCGCAATCTGAGCAGCCATATCTTTGATCATCTGCTGCTCTTCGGTAAGGAAATAATTCATTCGTTGCTCCTCTAATCCGCATATACTGCGGATTTATCGAGATTGTTTTCCACATGTTACAGATAGATCGGCGTACATCATAGAAAGTGTCATAAATGGAGTCAAGGTTGACCGGCTTTTCTATTGAATGCATACTACACGTCCTGCGGCGAAATACATATGGAAGTCAAGATTCGTTACTGGGATTCGCTCGAAGAGGCGGAACAACAAAACATCCTCAGGCGCTCCGAAGTCGATGTGGAGGAAGTAGCGTCGACGGTGCGGACGATTATCGACGCCGTAAGGAACGAGGGCGACCGGGCGTGCATACGGTACACCGATGAGCTCGACGGTGTAATAATCGAGCCTGAGAAGCTCAAAGTCGGCCCGGAGGAATTCGAACAGGCTGATTCACTTCTCAAAGCACAGGTAAAAACGGCTATTACGCGGGCAATCGAAAACGTCCGCGCGTTTCACACGTCACAGGTTCCGCAGACCGCGCATTTCGTCACCACGTCTCCTGGAATTCACGTCGGCGAGCGGTCTCGACCGATAGCCTCGGCAGGTCTTTACGTTCCGAGAGGCCGCGGCAGTTTTCCGTCGATGGTCTATATGCTCGCAATTCCGGCACAACTCGCACGGGTCCCCGATGTGTGCCTGGCCACGCCGCCGCTTCCCGACGGAACCGTCGATCCCGCGTGTCTCTACGCGGCCGAATTGTGCGGAGTTACCGACGTATATCGCGTAGGCGGAGCACAGGCGATAGCGGCACTCGCGCT
>CAYLZA010000143.1:0-6691 GCA_964387575.1 uncultured Spirochaetales bacterium
CCCGTCACCGTCTTCGAGAGCCCGCGGCCGATCTACGGGCTGCGCCCGGCCGGCTTCGAGGATGGCGTCGTGACGCTCACCGCCCTGCGCGCCCGCACCGGGGCGGCGGGCGAGGCGACGATCTCGGCCATGGGGCTGGACCCGTCGGGCACCGAGCGGCGCCTCGCGCAGGCCACCGCGGAGTTCCCCGCCGGCGAGGGCGTGTCGGAGACAGAGCTGTCGCTGCCGCCGGAGCTGCGCAACCGCATCACCCGGTTCGAGGTGGACGGCCTGCGCTCCGCCGGGGCCGTGACGCTGACCGACGACAGCCTGCGCCGGCGCGAGGTCGGCCTGATCGCCGGGCGGGAGGACCGCGAGGGGCTCGAGCTGCTCTCGCCCACCCATTACCTCGAGCAGGCGCTCGCCCCCACGGCGGACCTGATCGACGGCGCGCTGACGGACGTGCTGCTGGCCAACCCGGACGCGATCGTGCTGGCGGACGTCGCCACCGTCAGCCCGGCCGAGCAGGAGGCCCTGCTCGACTGGGTCGAGGGCGGCGGCCTGCTCGTGCGCTTCGCCGGGCCGCGCCTCGCCTCCTCGGACGTCTCCCGCGCCGAGCTCGACCCGCTGATGCCCGTGCGCCTGCGCGAGGGCGGCCGCTCCGTCGGCGGCCCTGTCATGGCGTTCGAATACGCGTTTGAAAACATCAAACCGGGCGATGTCGTTAACGTCGGAATGCACCGGGGAGACAAGGACGAGAAGGTGGAGGAGAATGCCGGAATCGTCCGTCGAATCCTCACCTCGGAGTAACCGTGTCATTCCCCGGAATTATCGAATGGCTCGACCAACACCGGTCGGAGTTTACTCGGATGGCCGACCGGATCTGGGCACATCCGGAAATTGCGTGGGAAGAACAAAAATCGGCACAGATTCAGTCGGAATGGCTCGAGCAACGCGGGTTTGCCATAAAACTAAATGTCGCGGGGATCGACACGGCGTTCATCGCCGAGTACGGACACGGCAGACCGATTATCGGATTTATCGGTGAATACGACGCACTGCCGGGACTTTCACAGGACCTGACACCACGTCCATCACCGATCGAAAACGGTGGCCACGGCCACGGTTGCGGCCACAATCTGCTCGGGACAGGAGCGCTTGCGTCTGCGGCGGCGATCGCCGAGTGGCTCGATTCATCCGAAACGGCCCCCGCAGGCTCGGCGAAATCGGGCGGGCCGGGGACGGTTCGTTACTACGGTTGTCCCGCCGAAGAGCGGACGGTAGGGAAAACCTTTATGGCCGCCGAAGGTGTCTTCGACGATCTGGACGCGGCATTCAATTTCCATCCGGACAGGATCAACATGCCTTCAAAAGGCACTGCAGTCGGCGTTCGGGATCTGACGTTTCGATTCAAAGGTATCGCCTCCCATGCCGGCGGTGCTCCCGAAAAAGGGAGATCGGCTCTCGACGGAGTCGAGCTTCTCAACATCGGGGTCAATTATCTCCGGGAGCACGTATCGGAGAAGGTACGAATGCACTATGTAATTACTTCGGGAGGGAAGGCGCCGAATATCGTCCCTGCGGAAGCAGAAGTGTGGTACTATCTTCGGGCGCTCGAGAACGAAGAGCTCGATGAAATTCGCGAACGGGTCGAAAACATAGCACGAGGCGCGGCATTGATGACCGATACGACCGTGGAGGAACGGATCAATGGTGCCTGTTCGAGCGTGCTCAACAACAATCGACTCGCGGACCTTCAGTACCAGGTCATGAAAGAGATCGGACCGATCACGTTCACCGATGAGGAGCTGACGTTCGCCGCTGAGGTGAACTCCCACTATCCCAAAACAAACACTAAACAGTTGTTCGACGGGTTGATTATTCCGGAAGCGTTTAAACAGCAAGCCGACTCGGCAATAGATGAGCCGCTCGTCGGTGACAACTTCCCTGCGATGGATTCGATGCTCGTGCGAACCGGATCCACCGATGTCGGAGATGTAAGCCGGATCACTCCGCTTTCGATGCTTCGAACCGCCTGTTTCGCAACGAGAGCCGCCGGTCACAGCTGGGGAATCGTTGCCACCAGCGGAATGTCGATCGGTCATCGCGGAATGATGCACGCCGCGGCAGTGATGGCGCTGAGCGCGACCGAGCTCTACGCCAATCCGGAGCTTTTGCGCGAAATCCGTGAGGAATTCGATCGGGCGATCGAAACGGAACCGTATCGATCCCCGCTCCCCGACTCCACCCATCCGCCGACGGTCGGCGAATCGCAGTTCATACCGTTGTAAGCGTCCATCTGCAGACGGCCGAAACGACTACGACCGGCGGGGCGGCCACAGTTGCCGCAAATCGTTTCCATAGCTATGTTTATCTCGATGAAATCAACGTACAAAGCTTCGCCGACAAAAATTCGCACTATGATCTGCGCCGCCCGCAGCCTACTCGCCGGCGGAAGTCTGTTTATGCTGGTTACGCTCGTATTAGCGGGGTGCTCGGGTCCCGCCGAGCCGGTCGGAGAAACCGGGCTCCATATGGGAACTCGTGTCTCGATAACCGTGGTCGGTCACTCCGGTGACGAGAACGAAATATCGACGATTATAGACGAAGCATTCGACGCTATAGCCGAAGTCGACGAAACGCTGACACACTACGGGTCCGGCTCCGAGCTCGCGAGGCTCAACAGGGAAAAATCGATCGAAAATCCGTCGCGAATGATCGTGGATAATATGAGAAAAGCTCTCTCCTACTCTCGCCTCACCGAAGGCGCGTTCGACATAACGGTGTTACCGATTCTCGATCTCTACGACCGAACCTTCGAGGAGCTTGGTCGTGCCCCGACCGAAGAAGAGATCGAGGAGACGCGTGAGCGGGTCGATTATCGAAAGGTGGAAGTTTCGGAAGATCGAATTGCCGTCGGGAAGGATCAGAAAGTAACCCTCGGGGGAATCGCAAAGGGATATGCGGTTGATCAGGCGATCGCGGTTCTCGAAAGCGAGGGTATCGAAAACGCTATTGTGGAAGCCGGGGGCGATCTCAAGGTGCTCGGAAAGAAGACACCCGAAAAGGATTGGCATATAGCGATTCAAAACCCGACCAAATCCTCGGATTTTCTGGCACGGCTACGGGTACCCGACCGGGCGGTAGTAACCTCCGGTGATTACGAACGCTACTACGATGAGGATCGAGAGTATCATCACATCATCAATCCGATTACCGGTCATTCCGCCACAGAGCTCATATCGGTAACCGTAATCTCACCGACCGCATTCGAGGGGGACGTGCTCTCGACGACGGTATTTGTGCTCGGACTGGAACGGGGGCTGGAGCTCGTGGAATCGATGGAAGAGGTGGAAGCGTTGATCGTCACGAGATCCAATCGCGTCGTGGAAAGCAGCGGATTTTCCAACTATCGCCGAGAGGAATAGCAATTCGCCGCTTGGCTCCATCGTCATATCACGCTACACTCCCAAATCATGACAACGCTCAGACAGCGCACACTTAACAACGAATTTCTACCCGGTGCATGGTGCAATCTCGGATCGAGTGTAACAACCGAGATTGCGTCGACCGCCGGATACGATTGGGTACTCATCGACCTGGAGCACGGAAGTGGAACGATGGCCGATGTGCTTCATCAGCTTCAGGGAATCGGTTGCGGAAACGCGGCTCCGATTATCCGTATCGCCTGGAACGACGCCTATCGATTCAAGCGTGTGCTCGATATGGGAGCTGCGGGAGTAATGGTGCCCTATATCTCCACCGCCGAAGAAGCGCGAAGGGCAGTCGAAGCAATGCGCTATCCGCCGCAGGGCATTCGCGGTGTAGCAAAGCTCAATCGCGCTACCGGTTACGCGATGAATTTCGACGACTATGCGGCCAATGCAAACACCGCACTCGTTACGATTGTCCAGATCGAGACAAAGCCGGCGATCGAAAATATCGAAGCAATAGCCGCAGTCGACGGGGTCGATGTCTTGTTCATCGGTCCACTCGATCTGAGCACGAATCTCGGTATTCAGCAGCAGTTTGATCATCGGGATTTTCGGGATGCCGTCGCAAAGGTTACCAAGGCGGCCCGGACGGCGGGTAAGGCGGCGGGGATCCTGCTTCTGAACCCGGACGACGCAAAAAAAGCGGTCGATGACGGGTTCACTTTCGTCGCCGTCGGTTCCGACTCGGGGCATGTCGCTGCGGGGATGCGGCGTACCTACGCGCTCCTCTCGGAGTTGAAAAACCGATAGCAGGCCGAAGATTATGGAAAACCCGATATTTCGAACGGTTGCACGTCATGTCCATCGGGTCGGCGGATTCCAGCTCGAACGCTTCAGAAAATCGGGAAACGGACGCGAGAAATCGCGAAAGCAATACGTATCCGAAATCGATATACGAAGCGAGGAAATGCTGAAGCGTTCGCTCACGCGTATTCTCCCGGCGGCATCGTTTTACGGCGAAGAAACCGCAAAGAGCCGCACAGCCGGCGAAATCTGGGTGGTCGATCCGCTCGACGGTACAACGAACTATCTGAGTGGTTTCGATGAGTGGAGTATTTCGGTAGCTCTCGTCCGTGAAACGACGCCGGTACTCGGTTATGTCTACAAACCTTCTACCGGCGAATCGTTCGCCGCCACCTCGGACCGGGCCGTGTATACCGATTCAAACGGAACGATACACCCTCTTCGAAGGCTCCCGGAGTTTTCGCTCGAGCACGCGCTGGTGGCCACCGGATTTCCCTATCGCTCACCCGACACGATGAAGCAGTTTTTTGCGTGCACTGAGGAAGTGCTGCATCATTCACGAGGCATCCGGAGAACAGGTTCTGCCGCCCTCGATCTCTGCCGTGCCGCCGCCGGTTTTTTCCAGGGATTCTGGGAAGTAGACCTCGAGCCGTACGACGTCGCGGCGGCGATCGCAGTACTCAATGCCACCGGTTGTCCCGTCACCGACTTCGCCGGGCGACCATACCGGTTGTTCGAATCGAGAACGATTGTCGCGGGGCCGCCGGGCGCTCAACGGGAGCTGCAGCGGATAACCGAATCGAGCTACGCACGTCTTATCTCGTAGGCATCGTACGAGTTTCGTTGGCTCGCATCTTCATGCTGGGTGAACGATCGCGGTTATGCAGCATTTCCGCCGCTACAAAGCACCGGCTGCCGGGTACTCGCCATCGGGTACTCACCGGGGATGTACGGCCGGGGCATTCGCACCGGTGCACCAGCCGCACAACACGTACATCCCGCTCCGGTAAAATCAGTGCTCTTTATATTCGAGGATTTTCCCGGGATTGAGTATTCCCGCCGGATCGAAGCTCTCTTTTATCCTTTTGAGCAAACGCAACTGCGTCTCGTCGAGTACCAGCGGAAGAAATCCGGCTCAACCTCTTTTCAAACGAAGAATCGTCGCTTCCGTCTATTTCCACGAAGAGAAGCGTATCGTTTTCATCGAACGAGGATATCCGCTGAAGCTTGATAGTTTCGGCAAGCGACACTTTGTCGATAAATTCGATTGCAGACGGCTGAATAACCGGATCGGCCAATAGCTCGGGAACCATATCGAGAGCTTCCGCTTCATCGGTAAGCACGATCCGCATCATCGCACGTGCGCCCGGTCTCGGAAGTACTCGAAGAATAATCCGGCTGAACACCGCAAGCGTTCCTTCCGAACCGATAAGCAGGTGAAGCAGATCGTATCCGGTGACGTCTTTGTAACGCTTTCCCCCTACGCTCACTATTTCTCCGGTCGGGAGCACCGCCTCTATTCCGGTTACATATCTCGAAGTAACGCCGTATTTCACTGCACGACCGCCGCCGGCGTTTTCCGCAACGTTTCCGCCGATCTGACAGAATTCTTCACTCAGCGGATAACCCGCGAAGAAAAGCCCCTCTTCCGAAAGCCTCGCGTCGAGTTGATTCGTGATCACACCCGGCTCGACCACCGCCACCATGTTTCCACGGTCGATTTCGATGATTCGGTTCATCAACTCCAACGAAAGCGATATTCCCCCGAGCATCGGGACCGCGCCGCCGGATAGCCCGCTTCCGGCGCCCCTCGGCGTTACCGGGATCGACTCTTTACCCGCAAAAAGAAGGATATCCCGAATCTCTTCGGCCGATTGCGGTTGTACGACGATCTCCGGCGGATGTCCGTAACTCCGATCCGCCACCTGATCATAGCCGTAGCGTTGAAGTGTTTTTGCGTCGTTCCAGATCACTCGATCGGATCCGAGAATCGACGTCAGTCTATTTGCGATTTCTTCGGTAACGCGATTGTATCGTCGGTTTTCACCATTACCAGACGGCAAAAACGCCCCCCTCTACGGCAAAAATCACCAGTTGATACAGGACGAACAGGAGCCACACGCCGAGAGGCGGGCCTTCGAAAATCGAAAACGTAAGCGTTACTGCAGCTACGATACCGACGCCTACGCCGGATAGATAATTTATCTCGTCAAATTCCATATCGTTCCTCCACCTCCCGTTAATATACGCTACAATTATACTCAAGCACGTTCGGATAATCCAACACCACAATAGAGCCCCTGTCGCAGGGGCCGAGAATGGGGCGCTCCAGCCCTCTCATATAACCCATCGTCGAAATCGCGCCTCGATCGCACCCGTGGTTCCACTTTTCCTTTACCTCGTGTAGGCTTTATGTGTATGCTCGCAGCATGAAAGGGGCGACGATCTGCGAATCACAAACCGCCTGACCACAC
>CAYLZA010000144.1:0-1504 GCA_964387575.1 uncultured Spirochaetales bacterium
CCCATCGATTTTCAATCGAACAGACACCGGAGGCGTTCGCTACGTTCGACGGTGGTAACACCGGGAAAGTGATCATCAACTGGAACACGTGAAGCTTTGTTCCGCCCTACCGATCCACCCATCGTCGAAATTGCACGCAAATCGCATCTACGAATGGACGCGAGTATGTTTCATGATATGGCTGCCCTGCAAAAAGCACTCATGGAAAGGCGGTTGAACCGGCCTGTGCGGATTGGCGCACTCACGACCCAGCGCTCGTCTCTGGTCGGTCAGCGTCGTCTTCCTTGTCCATGTCATCGTCCCGGTGCCGCTCAAACGCGGCATTGCCTTGGAGCTCCGCCCACAATTTCTCATGTAGGGCCAGGGTGGGTTTTCTCCCGAGCCCTTGGGCAGCAAATGTCTGGAGCACGTACGGGTGAACTTCGTGACGGGCGGGAAGGTAGTGCTTAGCCCGCCTCAGTAAAATCTTATCGAGTTATCCGGGCTAATGACCGTAGTGGTGGATGATCTCATAGACTGCGTATTCCGGCCGATCAACCCGATGCGGGGTCCAGTAGGCATCATCCGCCGGAGGCAACCAGACAAACGTGATATCTAGGCCTTGAAGCACATTGCCGCTCGCATAGGAATAGCTCCGCGTTACATGGTCCTCGCGGCGACCAGAATGTGGTTTCCGCTCGGGCCTCAGACTGTTTGAGATTGCTGCAAGCCGTTCTGCTGCTTCCTCAGCCGAGAGGGTGTTGGTTTGGTGGACATTACCCCGGTGCACCATCAACCAGATCACCGGACCGTAGATGTACGCCGCAATCCCGTCCCCGTCCTGGTTGAGAAACGCCTCGTCGAAGGCGTCAATCGCTTCCTGTGGTTTATCCTGTCCTGTCGCAAAGAGTGTAATGCCCGCGAAGAGCGCAACGGCGATCACGTATCTCTTCCTCATCAGAGCCTCCCGTGGTCGCGCCCGAGAAGCTTTTGCGGGCGCGGGTGTGTTCTTTTAGATTGGCTCATTATCTCGTAAATATCAGTCCTGTACAAGGCATCGAAATGGAAGGCTCACTTCTTTGCGGCAATCAAACGGCGCATCCCACGCCGACTGCTCATCGGTCGGTACAAGCGAACCCCGCGTTCTGTTGCCCGTCGATTGTAACTGAGGCGATCAACGCCGAAATCGAGTCGGTAACCGGCGTTCCGGTCGTTACGATAACGTACGACGGTATCGGAGCGCCGAAAAACGATGTCGTGATACCGTATATACCCGCGCTCAGACCGGCGGCTGCGTTGCAGAGCTGAACTATTCAGCTATGAGTTTTCTCCAGCCGTCGAAGCTCGGTAAGATCACGACTCATCGCTTTTACGGTTCGTTTTATACGCTCGGATTTTTCGAGCTCCTCACCATCTTCTCCCGGAAGACCGTACTCGTAATGCACCGAAACAGGTCCGTCGAACTTCATCTCTCGCAATATTGAAAGATACTTTGCCCAGTCGACCATTCCCGCCCCGACCGGAG
>CAYLZA010000144.1:1514-6678 GCA_964387575.1 uncultured Spirochaetales bacterium
CATTTTCCATCCATCTTCCATCTTTCATTACCACCGTCCGGATCCAATTCGCGAGATACCTCATTCCGATCTCCCAGCTCGTACCTCCTTCGATTACGGCGTGGCGAATATCGTATTGGCATCCGATCCACCGGTCATCGAGATCGCGAAGGAAAAAACCGATATCGAGAACCGGACCTCCCGGACGACTACCGGCGTGATTCTGATACGAACCATGAATGGAGTATTTCTCATTGAGCTCGGCGAGGCGACGTGTCTCCTCATGAAACTCGTCGAGTTGAGCTTGGATATCCCGTGCAAAGTCGTAGGTATAGTATCCCATCCGGTAATACGAAATACCGCATTCCGAAGCGGATTTGAGCACGAGCTCGTTGATCGGATCATCGGCGGCGGTAATACTCGTTACCATCATCGGACAGCTGAGCCCGGTCGATTCTATCGCTTTTACCGCCTCCGGTAGATCGCTGTCTGCGCGTTCCGGTTCCACATGTCCTCCCGGTCTTACCGTAAGATCAAGACCGTCGAAACCGGCATCACGCGCGAGGAGCGCGGCGTCCTTCCACTCGAGCCACTGAAGGTGCTTTGAAAAAACCGTGTAGGTGTATCCCATATGTCCTCCGATTCGTGAACTCTATCCCTCCCGCGAGGAAACCGCAAGCAGCCCGGGGTTCCAGGTTTGTGCTCCAGTTCCGCCCATTGTCGCGATCGTTTCCGGGGTGTACTGGACGGCAGTGCTCGGGTAGGCTATACTCAAATCATACTATCTTAATCAGGTGAATCATGCGTATAAGCGGCGTCGAGATTCTTGTCGTCCTTCTCATCATCGTTCTGTTGTTTGGTGCACGAAAGCTCCCGGATCTTGCCCGTTCAATCGGAAAGGCATTCAAGGCGTTCAAGAAGGAAATAAAGGACGTAAAGAGCGATCTCGAGATCGACGAATCGGACGAGTCTGAATCGAGAAAATGACTGTAGCTAAAACCACGGTCGAAGGAAGCTTTCTCGATCATCTCGAGGTGCTTCGACGGAAGCTTTTACTGACCGGTTTGATTTTCGTCGTATTTTCCGGAACGGCTCTCGGTTTTGCCGGAGAGATAATAGAAGTAATCCGATCGGCCGCAGGCACAACTGCTCCGGAATTCGTATATATCAAGCCGCAGGAAAAAGTTATCACTTATTTTCAAATGGCGGCGTTCGTAGGGGCGATCGCGACATTCCCGTTTCTTTTAGCACAGCTTACGACTTTTATATGGCCCGCACTGAATCGTGGCGAACGGCGGGTCGTGCTTGCTTCATATCTATTGATGCAGCTCCTGTTTTTCGGCGGCGTGGCTTTCTCGGGAGGTATCGTAGCCCCCTTTGCCGTACGGTTTTTTGCTACCTTCGCCGCGGGAGACGATATTGCTCCGGTCTGGAGTATCGGTGAATACATAAAGCTGGTACGAGGAATCGTGTTCGGAATAACGCTCGTATTCCAGACTCCGCTCATTATGATCTCGCTTGCAACGTCGGGAGTTGTACCGCTCGACCGCCTGAAAAAACTGAGGAAGGTCGCGCTGGTAGTTTCAGCAATCGCGGGGGGAGTCCTTACGCCTCCCGATGTGTTTACCCAACTCGCGGTCGGAACGGTTCTCTATGCGTTGTTCGAGCTGAGCTTGTTTGTCTCGGGCATCGTCGCACGAACGAATCGCACCATCGAAGATGAAAACGACGATGATGACAATGCCAACCAGGGAGGTCGCAATGGATCGTCGTGAGTTTATCAAGCGTTTTGCCACGTATGCAGCCGCCGGAGCTCTCGGGTTGTCGGGTGTGCGGCTCTTTTCGCAGCAGTCGCCACGAGGGTCGAATGGCACAGCCTCCGATGCACCATCGATTCCCGATCTCGTAGCCGTAAAAGGGGGAGAGCCGGACGTTATGTTCGATCGGGGAATTGCGGCGCTCGGAGGAATCGGGCGCTTTGTTCACCCGGGGCACACGGTCGTTATCAAACCGAACATGTCGTGGAACGTCAATCCGGAACGGGGGGCAACGACCAATCCGAAGCTGATCCGCAGAATCGTGGAACACTGCGATCAAGCTCGCGCACGAAGAATCTACCTCCTCGACAACACGCTCGACACGTGGCGGCTTTCATATCGGGAAAGCGGTATCGAGTCGGCGGCAAAAGAGGCCGGCGGGACGCTTGTTCCCGCGAGCTCCAACCGATACTATCACGATGTTACGGTTCCGGGTGCGGTGCTGCTCCGTTCCGCGCAGGTGCACGAGCTGGTAATCGAGGCGGATGTTTTTATCAACGTTCCGGTACTCAAACATCACGGGAGCGCGAGAATAACGAGCGCGATGAAGAATCTCATGGGCGTCGTGTGGGACCGGAACTGGTACCACCGGCGTGGGCTCAACCAGTGCATAGCCGATTTTCCGCTCTATCGAAAACCCGATCTGAACGTCGTAGATGCATATCGAGTTATGATGAGCGGAGGACCGAGGGGTTCGTCATACGCAGCGCGGACCGAGTTGATGAAGATGCAGATTCTCAGCAGTGATATCGTCGCCGCGGATGTGGCTTCGGCAAAAACTTGGGGAATCGAGCCCGATCACGTGCGGTATATTGCTCTCGGAGCCGAAAACGGTCTCGGTGAATACGATCTTTCGTCATTGAGCATTCAGCGACTCCTCGTATGAAACGAGCACATCCTCTCAAGATTGTTCGGATTGTCATATCGACGGCGGTCCTTGCCGGATTCGTCCTGCTCTTTCTTTCGATGTTTCCGCCGGCACAATCGATCCTGCTAGTTCTGACCCGTCTGCAGTTTCTCCCGTCGGTAATCGCACTGGTGCTGTCGGGAGTCGGCCGGCTTGCATCGGCGTGGATAGTGATACTCGGAATAACCATGCTCTTCGGCAGAGTCTACTGCTCAACGCTGTGCCCGCTCGGTGCTTTTCAAGACGCGGTCCGTATTCTCTCGAGAGCATTCAGGCCGAAACGATCGCTACGGTCGGCGCGATCGGCGGCGTATAGGCCGGTCCGGGCATTGAAGGGAATCCGCTACGCAGTACTCGGCATAACTGTGGTTTCGATTGTCGCCGGCTCGATGGCGGTAGTCGATTTACTCGGACCGTACCGGTTTTTCGGGATGATTGCAAAAGATGTGGGTGTGCCGATTATCGCGCTGGCTTCGCACGGTGTGTTCAATCTGCTCAAGCCGTTCGGGATATTTATCTCTCCGCTCGTGGTGCCGGTAGACGGTATCGTGTTCATCATCGGGGTTTTGATGACCCTCGCTCTTATTACAAGCGTCGTCATAAACGGAAGACTCTTCTGCAACAGTTTCTGTCCCGTCGGTGCGCTACTGTCGATCCCGGCATCACGCTCGCTCTTTTCGATTACGATTGACGAGGATGCGTGTACGGCATGCGGCGCATGCGAACGCGTGTGCAAAGCCGGGTGTATACGAAGCGCCGCAAAAACCGTGGATACCGGAAGATGCGTGTCCTGCTTCAACTGCCTGTCGGTTTGCCCCGTCGATGCGATCGGGTATACGGCGCGAACCCGAACGAACGCGGGTTCCGCCGGAACGGCTCCCGCCAACACGTCTCCCGCCACACGCGGTCCGGACTCCTCTATCGACAGCATCCCGAATCCCGGAAGAAGAATGTTTCTGAATCGGATAAAACGGGGGATTTCCGGTTCTTTGGTCATTTTCCCGCTTTCATTTCTTATTCGGCGGCGGGCACGAACCCCGGACGGAGGCAAACAGACGCCGGCAAGTCCACCCGGCTCGCGGTCGGTCACCCGGTTTTCCGAACGCTGCATCGCCTGCCATCTCTGCGTAACACGCTGTCCGACCGGGGTGCTGCAACCATCGCTCTTCGAATACGGAATTACCGGTATCATGCAGCCGACTATGGATTTCTCACTCGGGTTTTGTGAGTACGAGTGCAATGTATGCTCACAAGTCTGCCCGACCGGCGCCATATCGCTCGTATCGTTGGCGGAGAAAAAGCTCATTCAGATCGGGAGCGTACACTTCTCACGGGAACGGTGCGTCGTGGTAACCAACGGAACCGCCTGCGGTGCCTGCGCCGAAGTGTGTCCGACGAACGCAACACGAATGGTCCCGTTTGATCAAAAAGGCTCCGATAGCGGGGATTGGCTCCTCATTCCGGAAACCGAAACCGCCCATTGCATTGGATGCGGCAATTGCGAGTACGCCTGTCCCGTGCTTCCGGACAAGGCCATCTATGTAATCGGGAAAAAAGTCCACGAGGTGGCGCAGATGCCGCGAAGTGAGTTTCCTGAAGACGACCGGAGAACAACCGGGGGCTCGGGAACCGACTCGGCCGCGAATCGCAGGAACGGGAACGACGGTACCGATCGGACTCCCGATACGACCGACACCAATAAAAACGAATTTCCGTTTTGATTCTTTCTTTGTGATCCGAATCCTGTGGAAAAATGGTCCGGCAACCACAATTTACTTGATGCCTCGCATCGGGTACCATAATGCGCGAGGAGTTTGAGCGCATCATGAAAACGGTACGTATTGGCGTTGTAGGCTGCGGGGTTATAGGTAAACGACATATAGAAGCCGCCGCAAAATCGGAAAACATCGAGCTTCAGGCGATAGCGGATCTCATCACGGAGCCTCGCGAAGAGGCGGCGGAAACGTGGTCGCCGAAATGCGTGTATGAAGACGGGGCCGAATTATTGAAAGATCCCGAGGTCGACGCTGTAGTCCTTGCCTTTCCCACCGCCGGACGCGCTGAGTTGGCGATCGAAGCGTTTTCGAACAACAAACATGTGCTGGTCGAAAAACCGGTTGCGATGAGCTCACACGAGGTAGAACAAATGCTCGCGGCAAAGGGAGATCACGTAGGAGCATGTTGCTCCTCTCGATTTCAATTCACCCCCTCCGCAAAGGCTGCGAAAAGCATCGTCGCCGAAGGCCGAATCGGAAAGATCAGGCTCCTCAGGTATCGGGCTATGGTGCCGGCGAAGGAAAAGCCCGCCGAGCCGAGACCTGAGTGGCGGTTGAAAAAACGGATGAACGGCGGCGGGATACTCGTCAACTGGGGATGTTACGATCTCGACTACCTGTTGTCGATTACAGGCTGGTCGCTTCGGCCGAAAACGATACTGGCAAAGACGTGGACCATTCCTCAG
>CAYLZA010000145.1:0-6676 GCA_964387575.1 uncultured Spirochaetales bacterium
TTGGTTGCAGCACAGGTATTGCGAGCTCTTCCGCCGCCACCTTTACCGGTGAAGGAGTGAGTTTGCGGCCCCTCCCGGATCGTCTGTCGGAAGCGGTAAGTACCGTACATATATCGAAGTTATCGGCCAGCGACCGGAGTGACGGAACAGCTATCTCAGGTGTACCAGCAAAAAGGAGTCTCATTCGTGTGTTTCAGCCTTCCTTTCGCAGGAACTCAGCAGGACGATCCGCTCACCAACGCCTTCTGCTTCTTGAAGTACGTCGAGATCAACCGATCGCGCTTTTTCGAATTGATCCGATCGATAAAGAGTACACCGTTGAGGTGATCGTTTTCGTGCTGGATAACCCGCGCAAGCATGCCGCCCGCTTCGAGGGTAAACGGCCGACCCCGCTCGTTCCACGCCTGCACCTTGACCGAGTCGGGACGCACAACATCCGCATATACACCGGGGATACTCAGGCATCCCTCTTCATAGGCGCTGGTCGATATTGACGTTTCGATGATCTGAGGATTTATAAACACTCTCGGAACATCGTCGGCAACATGAATGACGAAAATCCGCTTGAGCTCGCCAACCTGCGGCCCTGCAAGTCCGATCCCATCCCCTTCGTGCATCGTTTCGATCATTGCCTGGGCCAGCTCCTGTATCGAACGATCTATCTCGGGTATCAGCGAGGTTTGCTTGTGCAATACATCATTGTCGTATGTAACGATTTCGAGCATTTCCTTATAAAAATAGCAAAACACCCGGTTTCCGTCCAGCAAGGCGAGTTTGATTTCCCGCCTTGGCTCAACAGCGGCCGCTATGGTACAACTCGGCAGCGGTAAAGGTGATACAAGGTGGGCGAGACGGTAGGGCGATCCGTTTTTCAACAGGATTCGGACCATTATATACGGCTACAGCAGATTGATCGGATCAACATCGATCTCTATATACACATTGGACGGGATCTTCGATCGGTCAAGCGCGAGAGAAACCGCCTTTCGTGCGCCGGAAAGCGACGGAGAACGGACGATGAGCTGAAAGCGGTGATTCGAAGCTACCACGGCTAATGGGCATTCCGCCGGCCCGAGGAACTGAACACCGTCTCGTTCATTTGCGTTGGCCTCTAAAGCACCGGTGATTTGCTCTGCCGTCTCCACAACGTCTTTTCGGTTTTTTCCGCGAAAAACCAGCCGTATAAGACGGCTGAAAGGCGGGAAAGCGAGTTGTCGTCGCACGTCGAGCTCCCGGTCATAAAACGGTTCGATCCTGCCTTCCGACGCGAGCTTGATCGCAGGATTGTCGGGATGAAAGGTCTGGATGATCACCTCTCCATCCGGCGCGTATCGACCGGCGCGTCCGGATACCTGAACGATGAGAGAAAATGTGCGTTCTTCCGCACGAAAATCTGGAAGCTGCAATCCCGTGTCGGCAAGGACGATACCCACGAGATTTACGCCCGGGAAATTCAGGCCTTTTGCGACCATCTGGGTTCCGAGGAGGATGTCGATTTCACCGTTTCGAAATGCCTCGAGCGTCTTTTCGAGAGTACCTTTTTTTCTGACGCTGTCGGTGTCGAGCCGTCTGATCGTATAATCGGGAAATGTCTGCGAAATATCTTCCTCGATCCGTTCGGTTCCGAATCCGGAATATCCGACGTCGAGCGATCCGCACGAAGGACACACATCGATCGGCTCGGTTGAATAACCGCAGTAATGACAGAGCATCTGGTTGCGGCTCTTGTGGTAGGTGAGCGTGACCGAGCATTGCCGACACCGCATCTCGTATCCGCAGCTCTTGCAGTGAAAAAAAAACGAAAAACCCCGCCGATTGAGAAAGAGGATCGTCTGCTTTCCGACCGCGTGTGTCGCGGTAATGCGTTCGATGAGCTTCCGCGAAAGCGCGCCTGATTCCCTCCGCATATCGACGACCGATAGTGCAGGCATCGTTCCGCCGGCAATCCGCTTTTCTAGCTTGAAGCTGTGTATTCTCTCCTCATTCATCAGATGAAACGCTTCAACCGACGGAGTGGCGCTTCCCATAATGAGACGCGCACCCGACATGATCGAACGCTTCATCGCAACCTGACGGGCGTGATATCTCGGGGTGGAACCGGATTTGTACGATCCCTCATGCTCCTCATCGACCACGATTAATCCCAGATTCCGAACCGGAGTAAACACCGCACTCCGGGCACCGACGACGAATCGGGCGTCTCCTCTGCTGATCCGTAACCACTCCTTGAATCGCTGCGACGGCGTAAGCCTCGAGTGAATTACACCGACGGTATCGCCGAAACGCGCACGAAGATGTCCGAGAAGTTGATGGGTAAGCGCGATTTCGGGTACGAGATAGATAACGCTTTTTCCCTCCCCAATCGTCATTTCGGCGATTCTAAGAAACACCTCGGTTTTCCCCGAGCCGGTAACGCCGTACACATAAAACATGCCGTCCGGCTCGTACAGGATACCGTCGACCGCCTTCTGCTGATCGTCGCCGAGCACGAGCTTATGCGGAGGATCAATGTCGGCGATAGGATCGTCGAGCACCCGGCTTTCACGTTTTGCACCGGGTAGCATCGTGGAGAGCGCTTCACCGAGTGAGCAGAGATACATCTTCGACATCCACTGGGAAAGCTCGAGAAGCTCCTCATCGAAAATCGGCTCGAAGTCCACGATCCGATCGATCGCTTTAATATCGAAATCGACATCGGGCTTTTCACTCGTTCTCTCTACCACGAAGCCTATAAGACTTCTCGTACGAAACCGCGCCTCTACTCGATATCCGATGTTGCATGGTGCCTCACCATCGTATTGGTAGAGAAAACTTTGTTTGGCAGG
Source organism: uncultured Spirochaetales bacterium (assembly GCA_964387575.1). Classification (GTDB taxonomy): domain Bacteria; phylum Spirochaetota; class Spirochaetia; order ARS1246; family ARS1246; genus CAYLZA01. The sequence continues at coordinate 2,826 of CAYLZA010000145.1, forward strand.
AATAGCAAATACCACTCGAAGATAGACTGGTTCACTCATCATCGAGTATGCTTTTGAGCCTCTTCAGGTCTTCCCACACGTCCCGTCGATAGCTCGGATTCCGGAGTACCCCGCTCGGATGGTAGGTCGGAATAACCGGGACTCCACGATACTCGTAGGTGGAACCGCGAAGCGCGCCTATGCCCCGGGTCGTGTCGAATAGATTCTGGATGGCCACCCGACCGAGCGTCAGAATCACCTCCGGTTTGAGCATATCAATCTGCCGTTCGAGATACGGTATACACGCGGTGCTCTCCTCAGGTTGCGGGTCCCTGTTCTGCGGCGGACGGCACTTTACGATGTTCGCGATAAAGCAGTTCGTATCACGCGACAAACCGATTGCTTCCAACCAGCGATCGAGATACTTGCCGGCAGCACCTACAAAGGCCAGTCCCAACCGATCCTCTTCTGCGCCCGGGCCTTCTCCGATAACGAGAACCCGTGGATTCAATACACCGTTACCCGGAACCGCGTTCGTACGCCCGTGAGCAAGTCCGCATTTGGCGCAGACGCGTACCTCCGCGGCGATCCGTTCTATTTCGTCTTCCACTCCCGATTCCGCTCGATCTCTATTATATCCGCTTGCCCGAGCCGTTTGCCCCCAGTCTCGCCGGCTTTCATCTGCGCCGGATGCCGATGCCTCGGTTGCAATCGCCCCGACTTCGCTCGATCCGCCGGAATCCGAAACGGAAGCACCGCTCCTGGAATGCACTACCGACGGGAGATCTTCCCGCGTTCTGCGTATGTTCCCGGTCAGAAGATCCTCGGTGTCATTGAGAATTCGATACAGCTCTTTCAGGTTTCTCTCAGTTTCCATAGTACACTCTCTGCAGCGTCAACCCTTTCGACGGTGCTGTTGTCCCTGCTTCGTTTCTGTCCCGAGCAGAGAGCTTCGCTGCAAAAGCTTCCGGCTCGGCGCCCTGGTCGGCACATTCGAGAATTGTTCCGACAAGCGACCGTACCATTTTCCAGAGGAATGCGTTTGCTGCGATTTGAAACACGATATATCTCCCCTCCTGGAGAAAGCATGCCGTCCGGACCGCTCGAATCTTCGAGCTGCTCGTATCACCGACGGCTGAAAAGGTCGTAAAATCGTGCTCGCCGACGATACTCGCCGCATATCGGTTCAACGTCGCAATCGAAAGGCGCTTCTTTATCGTCAGCGCGTAGCGGTACGCAATCGGGTCGGATATCTCGCTATTCAGAATCCGATACTTGTATTCGCGTTTTATCGCCGAGTATCGGGCGTGAAACTCATCCGGCACCTCGCTGCACCGAAGTGCACGCACATCCCGGGGAAGATGCGAGTTCATCGCCGCAGCATAGCTCGATCCGGGAATGCTCGAATCGGTGCTGAAACTGATTACCTGCCCGCACGCATGCACCCCCGAATCGGTGCGTCCGGCGGCGTGCACCCGTGTTTCCTCGGAATGGAGCTTGCGGAGCGCCTCCTCGACAACCGCCTGGACCGTCCGTTCTTTCCGTTGAATCTGCCAGCCGCAAAAATCGGTGCCGTCATATGCGAGTGTCACACGAATCGTGCGAGGACTCACTCATCATCCTCTACTTCATCTTCGTTTTCATCTTCCTGAAGCTCATCGCGTATTTTCGAGTAGAGATCGCGCGCCATGTCGAGAAGTGCCGAAGGTTTGTCCTTGCTTGCCTTCCCCATACCGAAAATCCGGGCAACCACCGTTTTTGCACGCCGAAGCGACTTTTCGCGCTGCTCCTCATTCTTTTTGGGACCGTGATAGAGCTCGAGATACGAGGCAAGGTAGAGCACGCCGTCATATCCATAGTTTTTATCCACATCGGGGCCAAGCGCTCCGGCCTGAGCTATCGATTCCTCCCCCGATTGCTCATATTCAATCGCTTGATTATAGAGAAATCTCGCTTTTCTATAGAAGATATTTGACAGATAATCGTAGTTCTCTTCCGGAGCCTTCCGATGCAGATCCGAAAACAACCACGCCGCACGCAGAGCCGATATCCCCTGTTTTATGGTTGGGCTCAGCTCCTTTTGTGCGAACTCATAGCAGCGGATCGCAAGATAGTAGCTTGCCGCACCTTCGGGCAAATCGCGCAGTTCCCTGAAGTCGAGCTCCGGGACGATCGTCTGTACGCTTCGTATTCGTTCGTCGGCGTCGTTTTCCACCCCGCTGATCCCATCCCTGGATATATTCGTAAAATCAGCGGGAAATGTTGCGTAAAAACATCCGGGACAGACGGTAATCGGATAAATCAGCGGACGCACCACACCGTATTTTTTCGACGGCTCGTAGATCCGTCTGAGCTCGATCGTCAGCTCGCCGGCGATAAGCCTTCCGCGACCGGTAAGCAGATCCTCCCGATAGAACTGCGTTCCACACACCGGACACTCACTTTGCTTTTTCGAGAAGTAGCTTACCCGCATGCCGCTTTGTTCGGCCATCAGTTTCCCTCTATAACCACTACTGCGATAGCATTGTCGCTTTCATGTGTCAAGGAAACAAAAAGTGCAGACCCTCCGAGCGCTTCGAACCTCCTTCGTGCGGTTGCGTAGAGCTCGATTGATGGTTTTCCCTGCACATCGTTGACGATCTGGATGTCTCTGAGCTTGAGCCCGGCAAGCCCGGTTCCGAGAGCTTTGCCGAACGCCTCTTTCGCCGCAAATCGCGCGGCAAGCGAATGATCGACACCGCGTACTCCCTTTTTCTGAGCATCCGCGAGCTCCTCCGGGTGAAAATATCGTTCGAGAAGACCGGTCTTTCCCCGCCACTGCTTCATTCGCGAAATATGGACGATGTCGATCCCGACTCCGAGTATCACGTTCCGGCTCCGGCACCGGAATCCTCGAGCTGTTCGTTTTCCCCGGCATCATCGTTTCCCCCGGCCTGATCGTCCTCTTGTGGTTGGCCGCTTTCGTCGGGAGCGCGCGCCGGAGGAGATTGCTCGCTAGGCGTCGCTTCGGTTATCGTTACCCGTACCTCGTCGGGAACCAGATCGGTCACCTCCGTTTCATCCGGATAGCTCGCCTCGAGCTGCAAAACCGCTTCCCCGATTTCTTCCACCGTCGTGCAATCGAGGATCAGCCCGATCTGCGACGTATCGAGCGCTTCCATTACCAGTTGAGGTCCCCGTAATCTTAGAAGTCCCGCATCCTGATCAAGCTCTGCATCGAACTGCTGGTCGAGATTGACGACGGTTATCGGAACATCATCGAATGAACGAGAAACGATTACTTCTCGTATCGTCCCGTTGAACTCGACGATGCCGCTTCCGACGATCATGACCGAAGGCACATCGAGATTGACCCTCACTCGAATCGTAAAATCCTCGGTCCGTCCCTCAAGATCGATTTCCTCGGTGCGAACCTGATCGAGTGCTTCGACGCTGCTGCTCGGACCTTCCACCTCCAGATTGGACGGGGAGACACTGTACTCGGTCAACTCATAACCGCGCGCGGGGAATCCCACGATATTCGGCAGCACCTCGTGGCTTTCCATCACCTTTCGCTCGATCGTCACCGTTACCTCCACCGGCTCCACGGATATTTCAACATCGGTGTTCTCGGCGGTGCCGCTTTTTCTAATCATCACGGGCTCGCGAAATTGTCCCTCACGATCACGATCGGTCAAATCGACGTAGGCGACGATATCATCCTCGAGTATCAAAAATATTTCGTCCTGACTTCCCCTGAGTGTAACCCGTACGCTTTTCGGATTTTCGCCGACCGCAACGAACTCATCGTTCGCGTTGATCCTGAGCGGGACGCTGAAAAACCGCTCCTCCAGACTCCCGATTCGGTAAAAGAGATAAAGAACGATGGCGGC
>CAYLZA010000146.1:0-6659 GCA_964387575.1 uncultured Spirochaetales bacterium
GTGGGCGTGTTGCTGCTGATTTCGAGAGGGGCGATTGGGAATCTGGACTGGTTAGGGTATGCAACGCCTGAGTGTGAGCGATAAGACTTCGTTTTCCGACTTCTATTCCCGCAAATGTCGATTGCATGGTATTACAAGCTCCTGTCGAACAGCAGCGGATTGCCGGCGGCTTCTCGCTTCATTCCTTCCGACGAGTAGATATTTCCCTTTCGGTGCGGATACAGCTCTCCTAGAATTCGATGCATCGTATCGTTTATCGTTTGTACGTGATCGTCGATGCAATACGTTACGGTTTGAATACCGAGAACACTCAACTTCATCTTTCGATAGAGATCCGAAAGACGCGCCCTCTCACGCTCAGGAAGACGAACGACAACACCATAAAAAGATGTTTCCTCGTCCTGAGAGACGTGCGATTGCAGCTTTTCATAGCTCAGCTGTCGCTGCTTATCAACAGTCACGAGCTCATCCGCGAGATCGCTCATCTCGGACATCGTTTCTTCGAGCCCGTTCCAGTCTTTTGTATGGATTTTTTCCTTGAGCGTTACCTGTTTTTCGTACAGTCCGGAGAGAAGCACACACTCTCTCTCCATATGATGCTCAAGCGTTTCGACCGTGCTGCTCATTGCGACACCACTCCTTATTCCTATATTCGGCAGCTGAGGATCGCAATTGAGACGATTTTATCTGTTTTGTTGCTCCCGGTATCGCTCGATCGTGGCGAGGTCGTTTTTGAGCATACGGCTGTTCGGAAACTTCTCTAGCGCTTCTTGTATCACATCGCGAGCGGCATCGATTTTTCTCTGGTTGAAGAGCTCCGCAAACCGGTTGTGCACCATAGCCGAATAATTGTACCGGTACGTTTCGAGGGCACGCTGCAATCTGGGATCGGAACCGAGCCGTTCGATACCCTCCTCTATTAATTGCGCTGCGGCGAGATATCCTTCGGCTCGTGATACCTCTTCCGCTTTGCGTGCGTAGAGCGAAAGCCTGAAATCTCGAACCGTTTTCTCTGCAACTCCGAGATCACGCGCGACCGTATCAATGTAGTCGAATCCGTCTTCGATACTCATCTCAGGCAAATGGTAGGAGAGATCCCGGGAGGCGAGCATATTCTTCAACGATTCCGCCTCATCCCTGTCTATCAAATCTTCATGAAGCACCTGCATCAGTGAGCTTCTCGCCTCATCAAAATTATTCTGCTGAATACGCGAAACAACCACATTTCGTGCAATGGTAGAACGTATCGTGTCCAAGGCGTTGCCGACCTCGTATCGACCGATAACACTATCTATCACATCGAACGCCCTGTCGTACGCCCGTTGATTATTGAGCTCAGATAGATAGTTCGACACCGACCGTGTAAGATCTTCGAGCGATTTTTCACTATCGAGAAATCCGTGTCTGTCGACGGCCACTTCGAGTGCCGCCGCATAGCTATGCTCACGCTGAAGCTCGGAAATCCTGTTGTGGAGAATCAACGCGAGAAGCTCTTTGTCGTCCGCCGTTTTTCTGTCTGAATAATTCGAGGGAGGTACGTAGGTGTACCCGGTAAGATTACCGAATTTATCGTAAAACTCCTTCCGTCGTCCCGGATCATAGCCGTACAACGCGGTGGTCTCCACATCCACCACTTCGTCCTCTACCCGTATTGAACAGAACGCATGATCGGATGTTACTGTTCCCTGAATATCGAGTCCCGCATTTCTCGCGAGTATGAAGTAGATAACCGCCGAAGACACGCAGTTGTATCTCCCGGTGTCGAAAAGAACATCGATACGTGTCTGCGGCTCGTAGTAACGGGATAGAACCTGTTCATGCATGACCTCGAGCAGCATTTCTCCCTTTTCGTAAGGACTCATCTCGTTATCAAGCTTGTCTTCGGAGATTCGAATCAGCCGTTCGATACTATTGCGGTATTTTCCGATTTCATTCGATTCGACTCCCGAAAACACCAGGGAGGTTTCGATAATCGTCGGAACATCAAGCGGAGAGGGTCTGTTCCCCAGTGATCTAATCCGCGGATCCGGCTCGAGCCGGGGAGCCTGATCCTCACCAAACGCGGCAAGGCCGACGAACAGAAGCAGCATAGTGGTAATTACGCGGAAAAACCGCCGCCGGAACCTATACCTTCCGGAGCTCCGATGTGCATATGTATGGGCTTGTTCCATATAGATAATTTACCTGTTATGGTTACCGACGAGCAACATGGATCACCAGATGGACATAGATCGACACGTTTCGGACGGAACGCAGCTTACTTCCGACTATTTCAGACTCATCATCGATACCCCCGCCTCGGGTGCAAGGAATATGGCCGTCGACGAAGCCCTCCTCGAATCAATCGACATTCCCGGTGAACAACCGGTCCTACGGTTGTACGGTTTCAAACCGGATACGCTGTCGGTAGGTCGGTTTCAGAAAACGGAGGGTGTTATCGATTTTTCAGGTCTGCACGGCGATGAGATCGATTTCGTACGCCGCCCGTCGGGAGGACAGGCGGTGCTCCACTGCGATGAGATCACCTATGCGTGCGTGATAGGCCGTGATCATATGTTGGATTTCGGAAAACGAGCCGCCTACCGATTGATCGTTCATATCCTTATCCGGGCGCTCGAGGGATTGAGTTTGACCGGGATCCGTTCGGTAACCGCCGGGAGAGGCTCTCCCTATGATCCCGATTGTTTCGCGGCATCCGGCCAATACGAGATCGACGACTCGCAAAGCAGAAAGCTCGTCGGGAGCGCTCAGATGATTACCCGGGGCGGTGTGCTTCAACATGGATCGATCCCGCTCGGGAATGGTAATCGGCGGATCAGACGCTACCTGATCGCTCACGGCAACGCGACAGGCGAGAGGCTCTCCGAAGCGGGCGACGAAACACGTACTCCGACGGCCGATCGGCCCGAACCGACGAGCCTCGGCGAGCTTGCGGGAGGTACGGTCGATTTTACGCAGGTACGTGACGATCTCGCCGAATCGATTGCCGAATTTCTCTCGGTCAAGCCCGAGAAAATAGACCGCGCCGTCGCCGAACGCGCCGATGAGCTCGAAGCGGACAAATATACCCGCGATTCCTGGAATAGAAAGCGATAATGCCGAAACCTGCTGCGAATACCCCGAAACTCCCGACGAAACCAACGATAGACACCCGTGCGATGCGGACCAACAAACCGGCCGATCGTCGTCGCAGGCGGCGATTTGCTTGCACAGTTACCGGAGCGCTGGCGTTTCTGGTGCTTCTCCCGACGACCGCGCAGGCCGAGTTTTGGAGTGTTTACGAGTCGGAGCAGTCGAATACCAAAGCGGCACAACGAATCGTCGATCGGATGAGCGAAGAAGAGCTCGTCGGGCAGGTGCTTATGCTCGGTTACCCGGACAGCGTACCGGACGATGAGTTTGTGGAGTGGATACGTAACGCCGGTATCGGCGGTATAAAAATATTCGGTTGGAACGGAAGGGATCTTCTTGCGATGTCCGAAGGGATAGCGACGATGCAGAGCGCTGCATACAATTCACGGCTCCGGGTGCCGCTTTTGGTCGCAACCGATCAGGAAGGCGGGTGGGTACGCCACGTAAAGGGACAGACGTCACGGACGCCGGGAAACCTCGCACTCGGCGCTTCGGGATTGGCGTTGGACGCATACAGGAACGGTAGACTCATCGGTTCGGAGCTCATGATTCTCGGGATCAACATGAACTTCGCCCCCACCGTCGATATCTATGTTCATCCTGAGGCCGATATCGTCGGTCCGCGGGCGTTTTCCGACGATCCGCTCCAAACGGGTTTTCTCGCATCCGCTTTCTACCGTGGGCAGGAAGAAGCGGGGGTCATATCGACGGCAAAGCATTTTCCCGGGCACGGTAACACGGACAAAGACTCGCACGGTACGCTTCCGATTATAAACGACGACATGAGTACGATTTGGGAACGAGATCTTCTTCCATACCGTATGCTCGTTCCGGAAGGTCTCCCCGCAGTCATGATCGGACATCTCGGATATCCGGAGATTCTCGGTGAGGGAACACCTTCGACGCTTTCGCCGGTGTTTGTGGAACAGGTGCTCAGAGATCGTATTGAATTCGATGGGGTAATAATCACCGATGATATGATTATGTACGGCGCACGGCGAACGGGAGAAAGCGTGAGCGAGGCATGCGAAACGGCACTGCGCGTCGGAAACGACATCGTGCTCGTATCGGGGCCTCCCGAGCTCCAGAGGGAGATTTATGACTATCTCGTTTCGGTCGCTGAAAGTGACGCCGATTTCAGGACGAAACTCGAGGAAGCTGCGAGAAGAGTCCTCACGGTCAAGTATCGCTACTTCGGTACAAAAAATCCGGGCGATTTGTTGCCTGAATCATCGTCGCTCATAGAAAAGCTCGAGAAAAATTACGACCAGTCGGCGATACTCGATCTCGCATGCAGAAGCGTTACGGTTATCAGGGAGCCGAGAGTCCCGCTGAAGGACGATTCGGACTCGGACGATGTGCTCCTGCTCGGACAGTATACGGCTTTTTTCCGCGAGGGTAAGCGTCGCTACCCGAACGCACAGACATATCTCTTTTCCTATCTCTCACTCCCGGAAAACGAACGGCGCGATATTGCAGCTCTTGCGCGAGATGCGGAAACAATTGTGCTCTGTCTGGCAAATGAAATATCGCTCGATGTCCTCACATCGCTCGAGTCATACGCCGATCGGATCACCGTGTTTTCGGTGTTGACGCCGGTGTATCTGCGATACGCACCATGGGTAAAATCCGCTATCGCTACGTATGCAACAACCGAAGAATCATTTCGGGCCGGATTCGCGGTACTTGCGGGAGATTTCCAACCGGAAGGACGTTTGCCGGTCCCGGGATTGCTGGGCAACTGATCGATGGCGTGGCAATTGCTCGGGTCGGGTAACATCGATGAGCTTGTTTCTTTTTTGTCGACCGAGGAATGGCGTCATGTCGCCTTCAGCTCGAGGCTCCTCGTAAACCGGCGGCCCTCCTACCCGAATCCTTACAAGACATGTATATACGTGAACCGATCGGCCGACGAAAACGGAATTCGTGAAGCGATGCTTCTCACCCGGAGTGGTCTCGTACTTCCGGTGTTATCGAATAACGAATTGAGTACGAGACGCGACGATATCCTTCCATTGATCAAATCAAAAGTAAACACGCTTCATTCAGTAATGGGGATGAAATCGTATGTTCAATCAATGCAACGCATTATAGATGCGAGAAAGAGAGCGGTAATAGACTATCATCTCATGGCAGACGATCGGATCACTCTCGATGACAATGCAGATCGTTCGAGCACGGACAAACTCAAGATAAGACATGCCCGACTCAAGGATTGCATGCAGCTGTATCCGCTTCAACTGAGCTACGAGAAGGAGGAGGTTTTGCTCGATCCACAACGATCCAATCCGACGGCAACGCTTATCAATTTAAAGAACACGATTCGCAGACAAATTGTTCTCTATGCAACCGAGGGCGGGAAAGTGGTAGCAAAGGCGGGAACAAACGCATGGGGCATCGGATATGCGCAACTCGGCGGGGTCTATACCCTTCCCGAACGCAGGAATGAGGGAATCGGCGAGCTCCTCATACGCCGGTTACTCGCCATTCTGCACAAAAGAGGTCTTCACGCATGTCTGTTTGCAAAAAAGGATAACCTCGCAGCGGTCAAGCTTTACGAAAAAACCGGATTCTCTATCAACGGCGAGTTTCGCATCGCATACTACCGGAAGTGAAAGAGATGAACATACTTATGGTGAGCTCCGAGCTCTCTCCAATTGCAAAGACCGGTGGTCTCGCCGACGCGGTAGCGGCATTGAGTAATACACTCGCTTCGAGAGGACACACCGTTACCGTTCTGCTTCCGGAGTACGATATAGAATCGATACGACCGGTCTCCCGAAGCTCGATGATACTCCTCGAAGAGGAGATCGATCTATTTTTTGCCCGTGTTTCGATTCGCCTGAAACGCGTATCCAACGAGTCTCCGGACATCGATAGAAGCTACGATATCGTTCTGATTGAGTGTCGGGAGCTCTTCGGACGAAACGGAATTTACGGTCCCCGGCCCGACGCCGAATTCGTGGATAACATTCTGCGGTTTTCGCTGCTCGGCCGTGTGGCGCTGTTACTCGACCAATACCGGCTCGAGACCGATGGTTCAGGGTTTGATATCGTTCATGCCCACGATTGGCCCGCAGGAACGACTTCCGCGCTCTTCAGAAGGTACATAAAGAGTGTAAACGACTCCGCCGATTCAAACAGATCGGCGGCCGCTGTGTTCACCATACATAACGGTTTCTTTCGCGGACGTTTCTCGAAATACGAGTTACACGCGACGGGGCTGTCGGCCGCCGATTTCGAATCGAAACCGGGACTGCTCGAGCTTGAAGAACATATCAGCTTTCTCAAAGCCGGGATTCTCGGTGCGGATTACGTCACCACCGTATCTCCCTCATATGCACACGACCTCGCAGCCGGTCTCGGAGGGGCCGACATCGCCGAGGCGTTGTCGGTGGCCGCCGGACCCGCCGATTCTTCCGCCGCGGGGCAAAACCGGGCGAAATATAGTACCGGTAGGAGTAACGCACCGGATTTCGGTAATTCGAGCCTCGGAGCAGTTCGCGGAATACTCAACGGGGTCGATT
>CAYLZA010000147.1:0-4915 GCA_964387575.1 uncultured Spirochaetales bacterium
AAGCATTGAGGTAACGAGAAGTATTCCGAAAACTGCAATGAAAACCCGTGTAATGCGACGCATCCAGCCTTCCAAAACGGTTCCGAGAAAGACGGAAATAAGAAGTGGGATGCTTATAGATGTTGCCGCTTTCAGATATTCCCACACGACAGGAGCGTCGAACAGGTATTGTCGAAAAAACATCTGCGACAACACACGTAGCACCAGCAAAAACGAAATAATCGAGAGGTGCAGCATTCCCGCCTCTTCCCTGACGATCAAATATATACCTAATAAAATGATTCCTACGATAAACGAGATTGAGATTACGAGTGCACGCGGCAAGTCTCTCAAATAGAGCCTGTTTATGTGCGTAGCCTTGTTTCCGAGGAGAATATCTCCGAATAAACCGATGTCGGTATAGTCGGATAATACGTGAATATTGATATATGAATCGGGTTCGTATTCCGGAATATCTATCAGGTGTCTCGGCCATCCGATAAATTCAGGGGCACTATGATGATCATCCGGAAAAAAACGATACACGGCGGTTTCGTTGATATACACGACGGCATTGAGGTCTATACTGTAGATAAACAACGCCGGATCGACAATCTCCATCGACGGGAGCTTGTAACGATACCACACTGCTTCCCGGGCGTTACGGTCGGGAGGATTGCTCGGATATTCGAGGGGACGCCAGCCCATCGTCTCCCAATCCGGGGAATCAGGTCCGTCGACGCCGGTTTCCCAACTGTATTCCCACCCTGATTCGATTGATACGAGAGGATCTATCGGGTTTCTGTTGAATCCGATCAATGCAAGCACCACCGCCAGTAGCGAAAAGGTGATAATATACGCAGCGTGAAGGTGCTTGCTCATTTCTATTCTACCCTGGTTGGTACGGGAGTGACGCGGGATCCGGGAAACTGCTCCGCCTCGATTGCGATGTCCGACGTTTTGTACGAGTCTGAAAAATACCTGCCGCTCCATATCCAGGTTGTTTCATATATCCCCGAAGCTCGTAGGTGAAACCGCCCTACTTGATGAAGTATCCGGAGACTCGCCATTCGCCGTCGGAGTCGAGCATCGGTGTGACGGTTTCGACGGCTTCCGTTTTATGCTCGAACGACGATGCGAATTGGATTACCACATACTCACCGTCGGGTGCTCCCGGGAGTGAAGTTTCATACGAGGAGGAATCGACCTTTCGTGATTTGAGCGTACCGATCGGATCACGCACCGCCGACACTCTCTGCACCCATTGTTCCTGCGGAATCGCCTTTTGAAAAAGCGAGGCCGCCTTCGTCCAGCTCTTGTCGTAGTTACCTGCGTCCACCATAGCCAGCCATTGCTCCGCCACCTCGACGGCGTGTTGTGTCGTTTCTTCGGGTTGCCCCATAATCTCCCTCCACGACGATTATAGCAGCACGTGAATCGTCGCGGAAGATGCGTGTGTCATTGACTGTACTTCCGAGACAACCTACGATAGCCGGCATGACCCATAAAGAACGAGTGCTTCACGCGATAAAACGGCAGGAGGTGGACCGCATTCCGTGCACCCCCTTCTTGAACAACCAGGACTGGTTTCAACGGCTCGGAAAACGGTGGCAGTTCCCCTTCGGTCCCGCACAACAGGAGCGGGTTGCGTACTGTGTCGAACAGTATGATCTCGATGTGGTGGTTTCGGTCGGATGGGAGGGAAAATTCCCCGATAACGATGTGTCGGTTAAAACTGCTCTCGAAGGAGACGTCCTTCACAAATGGTACATGACCCCGTCGGGAGAGCTCCACGCCGCCGTTCGCTACGACGATAGCTGGGTTCACGGTTTCGACATACCGTTTGCGACCGATTATACGATCGGCCGTTTCATAACGCCGTGGATCGAAACGATGAACGACGTGCGCTGTCTCGAGCATATTTTCAAACCGCCGCGTACGAAGGAGCAACTCGAAAAACTGCGTTTTTCAGTCGGCGAATCACTCAGGCTCGCAAAGAAGTACCGGCTTGCAACAATGGCGAATATCGGAACAGGACTCACGGGAGCATTGCAGCTGTTCGACGCGCAACCGCTCTGTCTCAAAGTGATGGACGAACCCGAAGTCGTAGACGCCTATCTTGATCTCGAGCATCGCTGTACGGTTGCGAATTACGAAATCGCGTTGGATATGGAAATCGATATTATTCGACGGAACGGATTTTACGAAACAACCGACTACTACGCTCCAGAGATGATCGAACGGTTTCTCAAGGATCGAATCAATGAGGAGGTCCGAATCGTGCACCAGGCGGAAAGTGTTGTCGCATATACCGTGCTTACCGGGTATACGGGAATGCTCGATTATCTCGCATCGCTCGATATCGATTGTATCGCAACGCCTGATCCGTTTTTTCGCGGAGAAAATCCAGAAGCGCTGGTAGAAAAAACCGGCGACACAAAGAGCTTCTGGACGGGCCCGAGTGACACCGTTCATATGCCGTGGGATGATCAGGAAGCGGTACGGCAGGCGGTCCGGGATACGGTTTCGATTTTCGGAAAGAAAGGTCTCATCCTTACGCCCTGCTCATCGGCAAAGGCCCCCTTTCCATGGGCCAACGTCGAAGCCTTTATCGACGAGTGGAAAGCAATCCGCGACGTTTGATAAACAGCGCCATTTGTGCGCACGTGAGTACGAGCAAAACGCCGATCGCCAGCAAATAAGGAACACGGTCTCCGATCACTTCTCCGAGCACGCCCCCTGCGGCCGAGCCCGCGGCGATTCCGAGCCCAAGGCTCGCCTCGTGCATACCGCTTGCGAATCCTCGTTTTTCGTCGCCGTGTCCGGTGTTTCCGTAATAAATTCCCGAAAAATAGTCGAACCCGATCAGAATTGCTATCCCGAGTACTCCGAAATAGAGATGCACCGGGCTTTGGGCGAAATAGATCGAAATCAGCCCCGCGATCGCACACGCCTGTACGGTGAGGTTTGCGCCGAATCGGTATTGCCAGAACCGGGTCGAATGGAGCACCAGATAGACGCAGATCACCATCACCCTCATCAGCGCGAGTATCGTTCCATGCTGATCCGCCGGAACCCCGAGAGAAACCGCGAGCTGCGGAAAAAGGTGGAGAATCGTGCTGACCGAAAACGCCCCGCCGATGTTTGCGAGCCAACTCAACCGAACAAAGGTCGACGATATATCGATGCCGGAAGCGTGCGAATCGATATGTGGTTCAGCGGCGACGGGCGTCTCTTCTGCGATGCGGTCGCCGTCCGGTGCGGCGCGGCTTTCATCCGTGGCGGTCCGACTGAGAACGATCACGACGATGAGGTTTGCCAGCGCGAGTATCGCCGCGCAGAAGAGCGGAATTTCGGGGCCGATCGTGAAGAGCTTTCCGCCGAAAAACTGTGATGAGAGAACACCGAGATTCCACGCGATACAGAATCGAATCAGGTTACCACTGACCGACCGGGAGTGGTTGGTTTTCTCTTCTCCACGATTTATCCAGGCGATCGTCGCCGGATGGATCATCCCGAGAGACAACGCGCTGAGCCAGTACATCGAGAGAAACACGCCTCGCCCGAAGGGGACGATGAGGCACACGGTCGAGCTCATGAGCAGGAGTATAATCCCCGGGATAATGAGCTTTTTTCTTCCGATCCTGTCCGAAAGCGTTCCGAACACAAAGCTGCTCAACGAAGCCGTCGCCGCATGACCTGCTCCGATCAGCCCCATTTTCAACAGTCCCACATCGAGCTCGGCGAGATTCCGGCTGACGGTGAATATGAGCAGCATCCCCGAGAAATCGGTGAGTAACGGAATGAGAAAGAGAGCGGGCGGTACCGATGTCCGTCGTTTGAATGGAGCCGTCAAAATGGATAGGGCGTTGTTTCTCTGCATATGATTGTATTCCGATTGTGTCCGGAGCAAAGATACGCGTCGAAAGAATTCTTCGCAACCTGTCGTCTGTGTGACCGGACAGATAGCACCGCAGTCGCACCTTCGAGGTTGTGTACAAAAGCCCGAAATATGTGGTTCGATTGTGTTTATAACGATTCGAGGTGACAATGCAGAAAAACTACGGTGTGAACGAAGACGGCGCAGAGGGACGTCGGGCCACCGACCGTCTTTACTATTATCTACTAAACGAGGAAGAAGATGCACGGGTATGCACTGATATACCGGAGGAGGCATGCAGCGTTGTACCGAAGAATTTCTTTACGATCGGTACCACGCAGACATTGACGAAGATAGCCGACGAATTGTCGAATCCGAAGACGGTTCTTCCGTGGCTGCTTGCTTCGGTCGGTTCGCCTGCGGCATGGGTAGGATTGCTCGTCCCGATTCGTGAGTCGGCATCGCTGATCCCCCAGCTCGTTATCGCCGGATTCGTCCGGAGACTCGAAAAGCGTAAAAACGTGTGGGTGGTCGGGGCGATTCTCCAGGCGATCTCTCTCGCGGCGATGGCGGTAACGGCGGTTACTGCAAGAGGGAATGTGGCCGGTGGGTTGGTTGCGTTGCTGCTTCTGCTTTTCAGTCTTTCCCGTGGTCTTTGCTCGGTTGCATCAAAGGATGTCATCGGCAAAACGATCCCGAAGACTCGGCGCGGCCGTCTTGCCGGGCTGACCGCCGCAGCCGCCGGGCTCCTGACCCTCGGCGTGGGGCTTGCGCTTGTTCGCTGGGTCGGAGCCGACGCATCTCCGTCGCTTTTCGCATTGCTCCTGTTGATTGCAGCCGGTCTGTGGCTTGCCGGATCAGGGTTGTATGCAACCATATCTGAATACGCCGGTTCCACCACCGGAGGCGCGAGCGCACTGAAGGAGGCGATCGGAAGGATCCGGATTCTCAGGACCGACCGATCGTTCAGACGCTTTGTTGCAGTCAGGACGCTTTTGATATCCACCGCGCTTTCCGGGCCGTACTATGTGCTCCTCGCGCAGCAATCGGGCGGGG
>CAYLZA010000147.1:4925-6652 GCA_964387575.1 uncultured Spirochaetales bacterium
AGAGCTGCTCGGTATCTTTGTGCTTGCCTCGAGTCTCGCCTCCGCACTGAGCAGCGGGATATGGGGCAAGTTCGCCGATGCTTCGAGCAAGAAAGTGCTCCTCGCAGCGGCTTCTATCGCAGCGGTAATCGGAGTGGTCATGTTCGTAGTAGACCGAACGGGATTGCAGGCGGGTTTAGGGTGGATCGCCCCGGTCGGTTTTTTTGTCGTCTCCGTCGCGCATGCAGGCGTTCGTATCGGTCGTAAAACATACGTGCTCGACTTAGGCGGCGGAGAGAAACGGGTCGACTATGTATCGGTGAGTAATACGATCATCGGGATAGCACTCGCGATAAGCGGGCTCCTCGGCATGCTGACCGGGATAGTCGGGCCGGGAGGGATGCTCCTCATATTGTCGGCGTTTGCGGCCGCCGGGATAGGGCTTGGAATCGCACTACCAGAAGTAGAATAGGCCACATATAAAAGATTGGAGTTACACAATGATGCACGACCGCAGCTCAAAAACACATATATGGAAAGCGTTCTTCCTTCCGCTCATCATCGTGACACTTGTCGTTGGAGGTTGCGCTTCCGTCACCACCGGTAAGGAATCAGGGCCGTCGAACGAGGGGCAGATGAACGCGATAAGATTTCGAGACATATCGGACGATTCCGGAATCCAGATCGGAAATTTCGTGAAAAATCCCGAACATCGTATACCGATGAACAACCATTCGAGGATACGTGTTGCGGACATAAACGGCGACGGTTTCGAGGATCTCATTATGCATACCATGTTTCCCAATGCCGGCGCCGGTCTGCCGTTCGATACACTCGTGTTTCTCAACAACGGCGACGGGTCGTTCGTAGATTTTACTCGGGAGTCTCGGCTCGGTGATATCCAGGCGGGATTTATGCTTTTCGCGGATTTCGACAATGACGGTGATCAGGACGTGTTTGCCGGTCTCGACGTAGATCTCGAATCGACCGCTTTGAGTACCGATGTATTCGACGGAACCGGATTTCACGGCGGAGATTATACCGGCGTACCCCTCGATGAGGTGCCGAATAATCAGATTCTTCTCAACGACGGCGGAGGTAGATTCACCCGTCTGGAAGATGCGGGCGTAGAATACGAGAAAAACCAACGAACAGGAAATGCGGTAGCGGCGGACTTCGATTCCGACGGCATCCTCGATCTCTTTGTCGGGAACGGCAATACGGTGCACGGTGCTGCCGATGATATCTATCGCGGTAACGGTGACGGTACATTCACCCGGATCGAAGATGCTCTCGCGGACGCGCCGGTTCAACCGACGAACGGTTCGGTCGTGTTCGATTACGATCGGGACGGAGATCAGGATGTGTTTGTCTCGACATATGGGGTCAGTAAAACTCGAGGACACAATCATCTGTGGGAAAATCTCGGGGATTTGCGGTTTCGAAACGTTGCACCGGAAAAAGGAGTTTCGGCGCTCAGAACCGGTAACTACTACCTCGAACGAACCGGTTACGGGAAGGAGCTTCAGTACATCGACGATCGGGAGTTCTGGATAGGCTCAAACGGATTCGGCGTGGATGCGGCCGATATAGACGGCGACGCAATTCCCGATATCTATCTCGCGACGATTTCTCATCCGACTCCGTATGACAAATACCGGGAATGGTCCGATCCCTCTCAACTCCTCATCAATCAGGGTTCAGAGTCGGGCTATGCATTCGAGAACGAGTTTCTCGAGAGAGGGCTT
>CAYLZA010000148.1:0-6626 GCA_964387575.1 uncultured Spirochaetales bacterium
ACGTGACTGGAGTTCAGAGTGTGCTCTTCCGATCTGCGCTTCTGAAAACCGAGCTCGAACCTGAGTTCGTCTTTTCTCCGAAAGTATCGACTCAACAGAATCCCGGCGATCGTATCTTTGCTATCGGTTCGCCGGGAGGTCTGACGGATACGATTACATCGGGAATCGTATCCGCGACGGGGCGCCGGTTCCTTCAAATGGGAGATGCAATGCAGGTCGACGTCCCGATTAATCCAGGTAACAGCGGCGGGCCATTGATAAATGAAAACGGCGAGCTCATCGGAGTGGTTTTTGCCGGGATCGAGCAATTTGAAGGAATCAATTTCGCGGTTCCCACCCGGTGGCTTCTCTATTCGCTTCCGCGTTTGTTCGAGCGCGAGGAAGTGGTATACGCCTGGCTCGGTGCATCCGTTTATGAGTCCGGCGCGGGACTCGAGGTGACATACACCGTCCCCGGCGGCCCGGCTTCACGAGCGGGAATCGTCCCGGGCGACATCATTCAGAAAATAGCCGGCACGGGGGTGGATACGCTCGAGGAAGCGCAACAGCTCGTGCTCGACTACGATCCGAATACACTCGTTCTCGCTGAATGGACGCGCGAAAAGCAGACCGTGTCGGGGGTAATCGCGCTCTCGGAGCGGCCGGCATTACCCCTCGATGTAGCTCTCGAGCGTGACACCTATGAGCGAATAATCCCCGCCCTTTTCGGCATGAGACTTGATAAAACCAAATCGTCTATACTCGGCGATGAATTCGTCGTTAAACGGGTCTATTCGGGAAGCATAGCGGACGAAGCGGGACTTTCGGTATATGATCCTCTGACCGTACAGAATTGGCGGGTAGACGAAGAAAACCGAATAGCATACCTTAGGATACTCGTCAGAAAGAAAAAGGCGGGTTTTCTCGAACGGGGCATGCAAATGTCCGCCTATCTCGAGATCGACAGTTTTCTCTGATATTCAGGTACGGTTTTCTCATATGGCAACAGATCGATCTGCTATTAGAAATTTTTGCATCATCGCGCATATAGACCACGGTAAATCAACCCTTGCGGATCGTTTTATCGAAAATTCGAAGATAGTCCAGGAAAGGGCTATGAAAGACCAAATCCTCGATGACATGGATCTCGAACGGGAACGGGGTATTACCATTAAATCCCATGCAATAACGCTTCCGTACGAGCACTCGAGCGGGACCGTGTATCAGCTCAATCTCGTAGATACTCCGGGACATGTCGATTTTTCGTATGAGGTTTCACGTGCCATTTCGGCCTGTGAGGGAGCTCTGCTTTTGATCGACGCTTCACAGGGCGTGCAGGCACAGACGCTGTCGAACCTCTATTTGGCAATCGAGCATGATCTGGAGATTGTGCCCGTAATGAATAAAATAGATCTTCCGAGCGCGGATATCCCTGGAGTGCTTCAACAAATCGAGCACGATCTCGGACTCGATCCCGATACGGTTCTTCAGGTGTCTGCGAAATCCGGATACGGCGTTGAAGAGCTTCTCGAAAAGCTCGTTGAGACGATACCCGAGCCGCCTCCACCTGAATCGGATCTGCTGCAGGCACTGATCTTTGATTCTCATTACGATCCGTATCGCGGCGTGATCGTCCATGTACGGGTTTTTTCGGGAGATATGCGCGAAGGTCAGAGGATCAAGCTCTTTTCCAACGACGCGGCATACGAGGTAGAGCAGACCGGTGTTTTTAAAATAGGGCTCGAACCGACGGATTCACTGAACGTCGGGAACATCGGCTATATCATTGCGGGTATCAAGACGATCTCGGATATCAGAATCGGCGATACGATAACCGAGGTACAACGACCGTGTCCGAATCAGCTTCCGGGCTTCAAAGATGTGAAACCGGTCGTATTTTCGTCACTGTATCCGGTGGACTCGAATGACTACGATGAGCTTACCTCCTCGCTCTCCAAACTGAAACTCAACGATGCATCGCTGGTGTATGAACGTGATTCCTCTGCCGCCCTCGGTTTTGGATACCGGTGCGGATTTCTCGGTGTCCTCCACCTCGAAGTCGTTCAGGCACGATTGGAAAGAGAGTTTGGTCTATCGATCATATTTACCAGCCCATCGGTAAAATATCGGGTTTTCCTGAATGACGGCACAATGGTCGAAATCGACAATCCACAGGATTACCCCGATCCCGGGGAAATCGAGCATGCGGAGGAACCGTATATTCACGCGGCGATTATCGTTCCCGATGATTATCTCGGTAACGTAATTAATCTCTGTCTCGAGAAACGAGGAACGCAAACCAAGCTCGAATACCTCGATACGGTTCGGGTGGAGCTCGAGTATGAGCTTCCGCTTGCGGACGTGCTTTTCGATTTTTATGACAAACTCAAATCGGCGAGCCGTGGATACGCATCGTTTGATTACGAAATAAGCGAATATAAAGCCACCAATCTCGTCAAGCTCGATATACTCGTAAACGGCAAATCCGTCGACGCCCTTTCCGTTCTGGTATTTCGGGATAAAGCGCAGAGTAGGGCACGGACAATCTGCCGTAAGCTCAAAGAAGAAATACCACGACAGCAATTCAAGATACCGATTCAAGGCGCCATTGGGACTACCGTGATTGCCAGAGAGACGGTTTCCGCCTACAGAAAAGACGTCACGGCAAAATGCTACGGTGGGGATATAAGCAGAAAGCGAAAGCTGCTCGAGAAACAAAAAGAGGGCAAGAAGCGGATGAAAATGGTCGGTGATGTGGAATTACCGCAACAGGCTTTTCTCTCGGCACTCAAGGGAGAGGAATAATCCTGCTCATCTGAAGGCTTTTTGCTATCGCGTCACGATAGTACTCAGCGGAAACGATGAGTCGTCTCAAAAATCCGGCATCCTCGAGCGGATGTTCGGGCAAATCGGGAAAGTCAACGAAAAGATAGTCGGTGTCTTTGAGCAGTTTCTCATCTGTTGCGGATACTTCGTCGCCGTCGAGAATTCGACGAAACCGTCGTAAAGCCTGGTAAAGAAGATGCTGTTCATACTCGAGCGTCTCCACAATTTCCCGTCGACGTGCCGACGCATTTTTTTCAGGTTTAGTGTTTTGCGTATCAACTGTCCGGTGTATTTGATATTCGGCGAATAGCTCGTTTAGATTTCTTCGAGATGCCACTGGAATGTCGGAGAAAATCGAGCTCGGATTAGTGTCGAAAATACGTTTACGGTGTGATGCAATCTTCGACAAACTCTCCTTATACGATTCGAGTATTGTGTTTGTATATCGCTCAACCGGATTGGGCGAATCATTATTTGGTGAAACTCGACGTCCATCGAACATGATCGGTGAAAATGATATCCCCGAAAGCCGATCACGGGTGATGAGCTGCAGAGTGTGGGCCGGCGCGCCACGTGCATGCGTCTTACCGCGAAGATAGGAGAAATCGAGACCGGTCAGCAAAATCGGTCCTGTCGTCATCTCCATTGCCGCATAGACGGCTGTTACGCCGACCGAACCGAGCGCAGGGAGTTTTGTGCAGCTGATTGCGATGCGGTCGAGAAGTGCGACCGGCGCAAAACGGGTGCACGTGATATGTAGTGCCCCGAAAAATTTTCTCATGAGCGTCGGACATGAAGTTATGTCGGCAACTATTCGCATTCGCGAGAGCTCTTCAGCGTCTCCATGTCGCAGAAAATCATAGTAGTTTGCAATCTGCGATTCGAGAACGACGACTATGTCGGGACGAACTCCCAAGTCAAAGAGGGTAGGAAGTGCCGTATCGACGGCTACGAGGATATATTTGCCTCGATGTTCTTTGAGCCATTGCGACGCGTGCTCGATTGATTCCCCCGCACCGGCAACCACGACAGGAGCACCACCGTAGCACGGTAATTCGCCCTCCGCCGCTGAAAGAACATGAAGGTTGTAAAAAAGGTTTTTCAGCCAAAGACGACCCATTCTAATCAAGGTCATCCTATTCCGCCAGCTCCCGGCCAGAAACGCCTGCGCCGAAGAAATAAGTGAGTCGTACCTTTCCTTGTCCCTTAGATACCCTCCGTTGAGTGTGACGACTCGTATTCTCCGGAAGCGACGGTTACCTAGGCGTTCGATTTCTTTAATAACGGGAGCGACGGTGGTACATCTTATCGTTGAAATCCTGTCTGATCCCTGCACCTCCGAAGGTATATGTTCGAAGCTCAGCTTCATGAGCGAAGGATCGGTTTCAATCCCGAGAAAATGCACGTTTTCATGCTCTTGTGAACGATGGAGGAGCTCGGGGACACCGTAAAACAAAAGCGGGCTGGGTAGAAAATAAAGCGTATTCGGCTCGATTTCATACTGGATGGATCGACGAACGGCGCGTTTTCGGGGTGAAGATCTGGAATATAGATAGGCTTTACCGTCCCAGACGGTAAAGCCGTCACGTGTTGAGATGAGTGTAGGTGAATCCGATTCACCCATCGCACTATTGTGAGAGAAATACCCTTGAGAATACTTCGGAGAAGTTGTCCTCGAATTCCTCCGAAGAAAAAATATGTTCCTGCAGATCCCGATCGAGGAACTGCTGATAGATGTACGGATAATACTCACCGATAAACGAAAGCTCTGCCTCGGATTTTGTTCGCTCTTCGATAAGCTCGAACATTGCTACCGATTCATCGAGCACGACCGGTTCTGAAATACTCTCCTGATCGAGGGCAAACAACGTTTCGAAAAACGATGTGCTGAATGCAGCGTTTTGAATCGAATTCGTGTTTTCGGCGGCTGTGTTTACCTGGTTCAGGAAAAACGCATTTCCGTAGTTGATCGGGAAATAATTGGTTTCCTGCACGTCATATCCGGCCGCTGAAGCGGCATTTTGAAATGTGCTCTCCGAGGCGGAGGTGCGGAATTCCTCGGCTCGTGCCGAAAGATAATCCTCGATGCGACCACGCTCGAACCTCGTCATGTAGTCTCTAATCGAGCCGAGGGTCTCCTCGTTGGAAAAGTCCGGAGCTACCGCTTCTTCATCGACTCGGTAGAAAACCCACCCGAAATCAGTTTCATATACCGGGCTCAGATTACCTTCATCGAGCGCAAACAACTCATCGAGCTCTTCTGTAGTACCAAAATCGGCCTGGAGCTCGTGGTATTCACGCCATCCCATTTCTCCGCCTTTGTCCGAGAAGCGGTCCTCAGAATAGTTCTGGGCCTGATTCTCAAATGTGCTTACCCCGTCTACAATCTGGCTACGGATGGTTTCGGCGTCCGAAATGCCCGATTTTACGGTAATCCGCGACAGCTTTATTCTGCTGAACAGCTTTTCGTTCTCCCGTCCGTAGGCCGTCAGCTCGGAATCGGGATACTGATCGTAATCGATATTAACGAAGCGAAATTTCCTTTCGGTTTTTGCCATGCTTTTGAGAAAATCGGCCGCATGAGTACTGAATATTCCGCTGTGGGTCAGATCCTCGATATATTGCTGATGGATGATTTGTTCTCGATACAAATCCCGATAACGCTGTCGTTCTGACGCAGTTGTATCCCGATATCGTTTTTCGCTGAACTCGCCGTCTTCCATATAGGGTCCGGACTGAAGAAGCCGCTGATCGATCAGATTGTCGGAAACGTGAACGCCGCTTCGCTCGGCTTTGACCAGGATCGCGGTATGAATAACGGTTCGGTCATACGCACCTTTCCACACCTGGTATGCCTGCACCTCGTAGTTCTGGTTGGAGGCGTTACTGTTGTTCTGCATTTGGTCGTAAAGAATATCACGCTGACGCGCAAGATAGTTTCCCTGTACGTACCGTATCTCACGATTTGCATACTCACCAAAAACGAGATTCCTGTTCCCGCTGACTCCCGAGAGGGCAGGACCGCCGACGAATGTTACGACGATTATGATGAGTATGATAAAAGAGAAGACGTATGTGGCCCGGTGCCGAAAATGCGTCTGTGCCGGTTTCTGTTTTTCTTCTTCGGGCTGCTTTTTGGTCTTCTTTTTAGTTCGTCTGGTATCACGTGACGACATGAATTTTCCTTGCGAGTAATATAGCGGCCCTTAACATAGCAAATGGTACTTCCAGTGTCAATTCTACGTTCTGAAATGGTCCGATTTCAACGACCCGACCGCTCCCAATTGGTCAGTCATTATAGGTCGTCCACCTCATCTCAATCCTCCGTGACTAGCCGAATCCGGTCACGTTAAATCAATCACAATCAGCAGTTCTCATTTTGCACCCTCGCCACGGTCTGGATCTGCATTGCATGAGACCAAAATGCTCCATATTGAGCAAAATGAGAACTGCGAAAGCGCCGGTCAAAACCGGCATGGAGGAGGCGGTGAGAGTCCGCCACGGAGAAAGGTGTAGCGAACCACTCCGGCCCCGAATCATGCGTCGGCTTCCTGTGAAGGGGCGGCGAAGCGTTGGTGCGGGGTTGCGTAGGCGAGGTATAGAGCTCCGAAATCAAACCTTTGGTGGGTCGACCTTGTGCAGTTATGGGGAAGACAACACTGAGCGTACCGGTATGCGAGGTACGCTTGGGCCCACGGAGTCAGAGACCCTCAGCATGCGTAGAAGCTCCATGCACGGGAACCGGGAGAGCTCGGGAGGCGACTGGGGGGGGAGTCCCACTCCAGTCCGGTCGGGGAAGATCTGAGATCGAACACCCGACG
>CAYLZA010000149.1:0-6586 GCA_964387575.1 uncultured Spirochaetales bacterium
CATGAAAGGCACAGCCGCAAGCTGAAACCGCGCCCAAAGGACGCGGCTTCAGCTTGCGTGAAAACCGAATTTTCGGTGAAACCTGGCTCAAAAACCGCTATTCGTCGTCGTCACTCGGTTTTCCCGGTGCGTCCGTCAGATGCATTATCCGGTTTATTCGTTCCAGCGGCGAAATATACCGCTTGAATACTATCGGGATCCGGTGACCATGATCGGACCGCAATACGATCTGCCTGTTTATACATTTCTCCACTGATTCGGAAGTCTCACAACGCTCTTCATCAAGCGGTACGAATGTGTATGATTCGCCGCTCCTCTCGAGTCTCGCTACACGCGGTGGAAATGAGTAGGCGAAGAGAAGAAAATCCGAGGATCCGCCTCCGATTCGGCGTGAGCCACCGTCCTTGATTACATGAACGTTACGGGTTCCGATATTTCGGTTTTGACCCTCAACGACCATCTCGACGCCACGTTCTCCCGGTTCTATCTGTTTTTGGCTCACAGCAGGAGTCGCGCTCGACGACGCCAACATCCCCATCAGTACATTACGCAACAGAAATACCACCGCAGCGAGCATCCCGGCACCAACAATTGCGAGAATTACAATCCCGATTGTTCTCAGCGTTTTACCGGTGGACACGCCGCTGGTATCAACGAGCTCTATCGACACGCTTCCTTCATGCGGGAAAATTCTCAGATCATCGGCAAAAGTGAGCGTCAGATCCAGTCGTCTCGATCCCGGCTCGAGGCGTCGCGGGAGGCTGACATTCGCACGAAGCGTTTTTGTTTCTTCCCCGGCAATCGTCATACGCACCGATTCACGCAGGATATTTTCCGACTCGTATAGAATTCCGGAGAGCTCTACCAATACCGGATTCTCCGAATCATTCCCGATTCTAAAGGGAATGGTAAAACGATAGCCGACACGTCCCAACGGATCGGGAAATATCAGCTTCGGCGCGCCGACCGCCCGGTGAGTTAAATCACTATCGGGATCCTCATAATCAATTATCCCTACGCCGAGATTCTCCGAAAGCTCGCCGAGCAGATTGTTATCACGCTCACCGGAATCATCCGGCTCCGTCGAGCCGGTGGTGTCTGCCGAACCGGTATCGTCATCCGTCTGTGCCGATCCTCCCGTATCTTCCGTGTCGGTTCCGCTCTCCCCGCTGCGGGACGGTCCGCTTGCACCCTCGGACCGGGTATCCGTCTGCGTGTCGGAGCCGGTTCTTCGTCCATCGGTGTCGGCGAATTGCTCGCCCGTGCCTGGACTGCGACCACCGGTGGGAGCACCTGCGGTGTCGCCGGTCTGCGCCCCCGCACCGTCCTCGCCGGTCTGCGTGCCGCCGTTCGTCTGCGTGCCGACCCCCGGTCTGCCGCCCCCGCTCCCATCGCCACCGACAGTGTTCGCACCGGTCGGGAACTGCATCAGCGTAATCGACCAGCCCTCCCGTCGAATGTTTTGCGATACCGCGGTAATCGTATCGGTATACGCCCCACCGTTTTCGACGGGATAGAGACTTCCCGGCGGCGGATCGTGAATCCCGTCGGTAAGCACGAGTATCTTCTTGTTCGAATCGGACCCGATCCTCGACGTGTACGAGTAGAGGAACTTGTACGCGGCGATCAAATCGGTGTGTTGACCGAGCGGTTGCAGCAAAAGAATCCTCGCAAGGATGTCTTCAATATCGCCCGGCCCTGCGATCTTCCTGCTGAGCTCGATTTCGGGTGTATCCGCAAAGCTCAGAAAGTGAAATCTATCCTCTTCCTGCAGGTGCTCATCGAGAATATCCCGGATCAGATAATTCACCGTATCGTCGAAATACGGAAACATGCTTTCCGATACGTCGAGGAGCACGACAAAATCAATTGTATTGGCTCCGGCAATCCCCGCGCACGCAATAAACAACACGAGCTGGAGATACACCACCGTTCGACGAAAACTTTTTCTCATGCGGAGCCTCTATTTACTCGGAACAATTTCGCTGAATCGTACCGGTTCGATTTCGTTCACCGTGTAGCTGTACTTCCTGTCATTAATGACAAAATCCAACTCGTCACCCTTTTTGTGGTGCCACAATTCTCCGCCGAAAGGAGAGAGATACGAGATTACGTTATTGGATGGATCCGACTCGAGTGGTCCGAGTATCGTGTACTCCTCCTGGCGCCCCGTGTCCTTGTTGTACAGTGTCACTTTGGTGCCGAAAGATACCTTTGAATCATCAACATCCTGTTCCTCGAAAACCGTTGCCCGTTCGACGTTGTTTTTCATCCTCGCAACTGTTGCATTGAGGATTTCCTGTTTTTCCTTTGCGGCTTTATATTCGGCGTTCTCGCGTAGATCCCCTTTCTCCAGGGCCGCACTGATTTCCTTGGAGTTTTTCGGAACCTCCACGTCGATTATGTGCTGCAACTCCTTACGATGATACTCGAGACTCTTCGGTGTAACGAGAAGCCCGGTACTGACACTTTCCACGCTGCCTTTCTGTCCATAGAACTTGAATTCGGGAAATCGATCCAGAATTTTCTGTTTGAGCTCGATCGAAATCGATGGATCGAGGTCCGAGACATCTTCAACGAGTGTGTACAGACGATTTATCGAATCTTCATCGGCTTTTTCGATATAGTTGATGAGATTTCCGTCCTTGAACAGAAAGCTCTGGATCTGCCTGTTCAATCTCCTGTTGTCGCTTACGTCTCGTCTGTTATTTATCTCTCTGAACGTAATGTCGAGCAGGTGAATCATTCCTATGAGTACCTTTTCATACGACATTCCGTATTTTTCAAACCACTCGACATCCATATTGCGCGCAAGCCAGATAAATGCCTCGCGGTATTCGCGGTATTTATCGGCGATCAGATCCATGAGCTTCTGGAGCTCTTGCTCTCTACCGGCTTCTTCGAGCTCGTCGATGACGTATTTCGACAGATAATACGGGAACAGCCTTACGAATATCGATGGCCACTGTTTGAAGTTCTTCACATGCTCGAGAAAATCCCGCTTCAGATCGTTGTCCTCTATCGACGAAAATACCGTCTCGAGTTCCTCGATGCCGTCAAATAGCTCCTTGAAAGAGATGTCGATTCCCGGATTGAGAAATGGATAACTTCGCAGAATTCTCCGTACAAGCAGATAACAGGAGATGACGACCTCGTTGACCGTACTGTAGGACTTCAGAAATCCGATAAAATAATCGAACATTTCGCCGAAAAACTCTGATTCCGGATCGGCATTCGCCAGAAACTCCTGTATCGTCTTCAGACGCCCGAAAAAGCTCTTTTCCGCAGTGAAACGATTGAATGTTTTTTCCTCATAGGAGATAGGCGTTTCGCGAACGACATAGTGATCGAGCTTATCCGGATGATTCCCGAAATCGGGATCCGTCTTCAAAATTTTCCTCGCTTCGGTGCTCCAGCTCGACCATTCACTTTGTGTAAGTATTCCCGGGGCGATCTCCGATTTAATCGTCTTCATGTTTGCCGCGTTGTCATGGCTTCGAATTACGGTCTTGAGCGCCCACTTCGGATCCTCTTTGACCATCTTCCGGAGTTTTTCTTTCGACCATATCGTTCGCAGCACCCAGATATGCTCCTTACCGAGGCTCATTAACGAGCTCACGGCCATTTTGAGCGACATCTTGTGGTTCCGTTTGCGCGCAAAATCAATCGTTATTTCATCCCCTTTTATCGAGGAAATGATACCGACGCCCCAACTCCGGTGACAGACGAAATTACCTTTATCGAAAGAAATGTGCTTCTCGAAGTCTTCAATCGCTTCATGCACATTACGCCAACTCTGGCTGAGGTTTGACAGACGAATATATTCATCGAGATGAGAGTGATCCTTATGCAATTGCCTATAGCACTCGGTGATTTCCTTCCGTGCCCACTGATTTTTCGGATCGTAGTCGAGAATACGTTTGAGTATTTCTATACCACGCGCCCAGTCTTCCTGCCGTTTGTAATAGTCGTACAGGTCCTCCAGCAACTGTGAAGCTCTCTCGGAGCTGATCATCTTTGCTATCTTTGAATCAACGTGAAAGAAAAAATCGATATCCTCAGGACAATAGGTAATGAGCTTGTGATAAATCTCCTTTACGCTGGTGAACACCTTTTTGCCGATATAGCGATGGATGGCCTTCTTGTAGTAGTCGACGGCTGTTTCGAGATCGCCTTCTTCTTCTTTTTTCTCGGCAAGACGTCGAACGATGTCGGCTTCCTCATAATCCACACGAATCAAACGTTCCCAGATTTCGTACTTCTTTTCCTCTTCGTTTTCGTTGTCGTAGCACTGGGCAAGCGTTCGAAGCGCAAATTTATTCTCACCGAATTCGAGTATCCGATTACACAGGTACTCAACGACATTCCACTTGTGATTATCAGAAAAAATATCAATCAGCGTTACGATATTGGAATCGTCCACTTGCTGACGCGATATCGCAACAATACCCGATATATACAACGCAATTATGCTGTTCTTCGTGTGCTTCAGATGCTCATCGCACATTTTTCTTGCTTCGACTTCGGCACCTTCTTCGAACAGCTCATTGATCAAGACATCGAGCTCTTTGAAATTGTTGATCGTATAGTTATTCAGCGTCGCGCGAGTCCACTTTTCCTCGTTCAATAACTGGCTGACGCGCTTTACGATAGCTTCTTCGGACATGGTAGTAGCTCCTGAGTTAATTTGTGTATTGCTCATATATTGTGTAATTCGTATTCCTTATTTTTCGAAGAACATCGTCGACTTTTTCGCGAGTGTCCCCCGAAGATATATAATGGTCGATTAACCAAAAATAGCGATTCAGCAATCGAGGTTCGAGATAAAACTCTATTTTTCCGTCCTCGTTGAGCTTACTCTCATAGGAGTAAATCGACTGTTTGAGTTTACCATACTCGAGCGATCTAAGCTCGCGTTTGACATTGAATACGCCATACACTACGCCGTAAACCGGAATCCACTCGTTGAGCTCAGGTTGTGAGTATCCCATCTGCTCGAGCCGTTCCACCAGTCGAAGAATTACCAACGATTCCAGCGAAGTGATATCGATTCGTTGTGGATCGATATAGAACGCCTCTCTGAAAAAAACTTTCGCCGCCTTCATTTCATTGATAAAAGCGTAGCAGTCCGCCAACTCCGCAAGCACCTGAGGATCATCGGTTCGCTGGTGGCTGCACGCTTCAAAATGTTGCAGAGCCTGATTGTAATTGCCTTTTCCCTTGTAACAACGCCCAATCCTGTACAAAAGCTCGGGATCATTTGCAGCGCTGTTCTGTAGAATATTGTTAAAACTGCTCAATGCACGGCTGAATACCCACTGTTTTAGGGCGAACTCGCCCTGTTCGAACGATATATCGAGAAAATTCCTGAACACGTTCCACTGCTTGAGCAGGTATTCGCCTTTATCAAACTCCTCGCTGAAATCCGCAAGCTTCTGCGAACGCTCCTTCCAGAAATGCGCGCTTTTCATTGCGGCGATGACTTCGTCGTGCTCGTAATCAACCGCAAGAGCCTGTTCGAGCACCCCGGTTGCTTCTTCGAACTCACCGTTACGAAAAAGCCCGTATGCACGCTTGAGCAAAGCCGATATATCCGCAATATTTTGAGAACTCTCGTTCATTTCCTTCTGGAACACGCTGGCAAGTACATCCGCACCGGCGGTAGTGCGACTTTTTCTCCGTCCGACTACGCATTTCGTCACTAAATATAGGTACATTCTAAAAATACACCATCCGCGCGAGGTGCGTCAACGATGGTTCGACCGCGTCATTGTCACAATCCGGGAAATCTGGTAAGTAGCTGATATGAGGGACTTTAGCACCAGGATTGCCGCATCACTGCTCTCGGCCGATTTCGCCGCAATGGAAAAAGCGGTACGCACCGCGGAACAAGCGGGAGCGGATTGGTTGCATCTCGATGTTATGGATGGAGCTTTTGTTCCCAATCTGACCTTCGGCCCAAAAATGGTCCGTGATATTCGTAAGACCACGAAGCTCCCGCTCGATGTCCATTTAATGGTGGAGCGTCCCCAAAACCTGGTGTACGAATTCATCGATGCCGGAGCCGATCATATTACGTTCCATCTCGAAGCCGTCGTGCACACGCATTCGCTTTTGAGCACGATTCTCGAGGCGGGGAAAAAAGCAGGTATTTCCATCGTTCCTTCGACACCGGCCTCCTCGTTATCGGAGATTTTGCCGATGCTCGATATCATTTTGATTATGACGGTAAATCCCGGATTCGGCGGGCAGAAACTGATACCGTCGTGTTTGAACAAAGTCTCTCAATTAGTCGAGGAACGCGAAAAAAACGGATATCACTATCTTCTCTCGGTGGACGGTGGAATAAATCGCGGCACCGTTGCATCTGTCCGCAAAGCCGGAACCGATGTTATTATAAGCGGGTCGGCTTTTTATGGCTCGGATACCCCTGCCGAGGAGGTGAGGATATTTCGGGGCCAGGCAGTGGTATGATCGTCGGTTTGGATACTTTAGTTTCTCCGGTTTTGCGACGAACATAGAAGGAGGGTATCGTTTTGAAATTGTTCCGAATGAAGGTCCTGATACTACTTCTCCTTGCCGTATT
>CAYLZA010000150.1:0-6584 GCA_964387575.1 uncultured Spirochaetales bacterium
TCTCGTGGCAACAATGATGAGCCGTATCGCCGAGGAGGAAGAACGTTTTACACTTAATGATGTGCTCGAACGTATCAGCCAAAAGCTGATTCGAAGACATCCGCACGTATTCGGCCCGTCCGCTTCGGCTTCCCGAAAGAGCGTAACCACATCCGATGATGTTGTAAGACAGTGGGAGCAGATAAAGGAAGACGAAAACGACACGGACTCATCGGCAGCAACGGACCCGGCTGTACCTGAGAAGGATTCCGGGGCCGACGGCGCCGCAAATCCCTTTACCGCTATTCCGGGTGCGTTTCCTCCCCTGCGAAAGGCGTATGTATACCAGAAAAAAGCCGCAAAATTCGGCTTCGACTGGCCCGATATAAGCGGGATATGGGAGAAGCTCAACGAGGAAATCGGAGAGCTGAAGGATGCTCTTCGCCGAGAAACCTCCCCGCGCGAGCGCTCATCGGACGGAGAACCTACACAAGGAGACTCCCGGGAGATTTCGGACCTTCAAAAGAAGGCCGTCGAAGAAGAAATCGGGGATCTCCTCTTTACCGTAGTCAACCTTTCACGAGCACTGCATATAAAACCTGATGTCGCCCTCAATCGTACCAATACAAAATTCCAGAGAAGGTTTCTCAACATGAAGAAAAAAATGCACGAATCAGGTCTCCCCATGAACGAGGACACCCTGCTCGAAATGGAAAAAATCTGGCAGGAATCTAAAGAATAATCCGTCTTCCCCGCTTGCGCTACACGAAGGAAATCGGCTCGTCCTCGTCTCCCCGTCTGTAAGAAGCGCACCGGGTGATTCGCATCATCGACAAAACGTCCCGCCATTCGCCGAAGCTCGAAAGGATCGATTTGAGGCCGCTCTTCTTGCCTACGCTCTGCAGTACGAGCTCGAGCGCACTCCTCGTCCCCTCACCTTCCACTCCCGGCTCACGTCCCGGCGCTTCAATCGCAACAAACATGGAGATATCGGCATCCTGTATATACTTTTCTATACAGCCTGATATATATTCCAAGTCCTTGATTCGTCCCGACAACCGATAGCGGGCGCCCCAAAAAACGGACATCAATGAGGGCAGCTCTTTCCGGCTTTTCCGCCGATATGCTTTCCCGCGCACTATTCGGATTCCGTGATGAAGGTGCTTATTCATCGATTCGATAAAATCTTCAACCTCGTACGGTTGCTCGAAAAGGATCCTCGCGATTTCCTCGGTAGATTCAATTCCGAGTGTCAGCGGATGGGCAAACTCGATCTTTGGTTTCGGATTGAAACCGCGTGAATAACGCACCCGCAATCCTGCTCTCATGCACGCACGCTCTAACACCCGGGTCACATCGAGATGCGCGAGAAACACGGCTGGACCCTTTTTTTCAAACGCAAAATCCATAACCCACGGCGCGTCGGTTATGCTGTTTTCATCCGCCGGAGAATCGACGCGCTCGTCGTTGGCGCCGTTCTCCGTATCGGAAGAGTCACTCGCATCATCACTACGCCTGACGCCTACCTCCGGGCCGCACACACCGCAGTGCCCCGGACATACCGCATCGCACGGCATTGTTCGCACGCCGTTCATAGCACGTTCAAGCTCACGACGTAAAAACCTTTTGTTCACACCGAGATGAACCGATTCCCACGGCAATACGTCGTCCAGGGCGTAACCCTTGTTGACTCGCAACACATTGCTCTTTGAATCGAGCACGTCGCGCCAGATATCAACCGAAGCGTGCTCCTCCCATGCATCGAGCCGTGCTCCCCGCCGGTACGCTTCCTCCACGAGATCCGCCGTTTCGGTGCTTCCCCGAGAGATCAGACCCTCGAGAACAGAGGTAAACGGCCCCCCGTATCTAAGATCAACCGGCTTTTTACGAAAGAACGATTTCAATCGCTGTATACGTCCGATCGCCTCCTCTTCGGTAAGCTGCGCCGACCATTGAAACGGCGTATGTGGCTTCGGTACAAAGGTGGTTACATTTACGTTGATCTGAACACCGCTCTCTCGCTGCACGGAGGTCACAAACTCCGCTATTGCATCGCTCTCGTCTTCGCCGGTGGTTACCGGCAATCCGAGCATGAAGTAGAATTTAGCCGATTTCCAACCTCGTTGTTTCGCAGCTTTTACGATGTCTATCGTTTTTTCCAAGCCCACCTCTTTGTTGATCCCACGTTGCCACTCGGTTATCGGTGTTTCGACGGCGAACGTAAGCCCGCTTTTTCGCAGCGCCGAAACCTCCGAAAGCAATGGAAGTGTAAACGAATCAATCCGCAACGAGGGCAAAGAAAATGAAACTCCCCTCTCTCCGAACCGGGAGTTCAGCTCCCGGATTACGGCAGCAATATTCCGATAGTCTCCCGACGACAGCGACGACAGCGTTACCTCTCTGTAACCGCTAAAGCTGACGAGCTGTTCTACTTCTTCGATAACGATATTCATCGGCTTTTCACGGAACGGCCGATAATAGATCCCGGCATGACAGAATCGGCAACCGTTCGGACACCCACGCATGATTTCAACCGTCCCATGGTCATGAACAACGCGCATTCCCGGAACGGCTATAAGTGAAGGATCCGCTTCGAGCCCGAAGTCGGACCATTTGTCGGCACGGGCAACGCGCTCGCTACCTTGATACCAGACTGCCGGATGCTCGCGAATCCGGCCGAGCAGCGAAGCCCGTCCACCTCCTCCCCGCCGTATCGATACGAGCGAGCTCAGCAAGACGGAAAACGATTGTTCCACTTCACCGACGAAGACACCATCCACGAACGGTTCCCACGGGGCGGGATTCGTAACCGCCGGTCCACCGGCTATCACAATCGTATGCGCTTTCCCCCGGTCTGCACTACGTATCGGAACCCCACCGAGATCGAGGAGACAAAGCAGATTCGTCGCCGAAAGCTCATACCCGATCGAAACAGCAATGATGTCGAACTGATCGAGCGGCGTGCCCGACTCGAGAGAATAGAGCGGCATACGCCGGTCACGCAGTACCTGCTCGAAATCGGGAGCAGGTACAAAAACTCGTTCGCACGAAACACCTTCGACGGCATTGAACAATCGATACATAACCCGGATCGCCACATTCGACATTCCGATTTCGTATAGATCGGGGAAGCAGACGGCAATCCGGAGAGGCGCGTCGACATCCGGTGCTATGCTTCCGAATTCACCGCCAACATAGCGGGCAGGCTTATCGACGAGACAGAGATCGCTGTACAGATCTACCGGCGGGTCGACGAATCGATAAGACATAATGAGTTAATACCGATATCGTCTAATATGAATATTGAGCAATAATCCTATTCCAATAAGCGCCGTCCATAGCGAAGAGCCGCCGTATGAGAGAAAGAACAACGGGATACCCGTAACCGGCATGATCCCCATCGCCATACCGATGTTAATAAAAACATGAAAACTGATCATCCCGATGATACCGGCGCTGACGAGCGAGGCGAAGTTGTCCCGCGCGTTTATCATGATGACGATTCCTCGAAAAATAATAACAGCAAATAACACACATATCAGAAAGCCGCCCGCAAAACCCCACTCCTCGGCGAGGATCGAAAAAATAAAATCCGTACTCTGTTGCGGCAAAAAACGATAATGGCTCTGCGTGCCCTGCAACCAACCTTTTCCGAACAATCCCCCTGAGCCCACTGCGGTTACCGACTGGATTACATTCCATCCCGCTCCCCGCGGGTCGATTCCGGGATCGAGAAAAACGATAAGCCTTTTCACCTGATAATCCTGGAGTACCCCGCGCAGAATAAATGAACCGCCGAATCCAATTGTCAAGCTCGAAAAACTATAAAGAATCCAGTAAAAATACCGCTTTTTCAGGATAAAGTACCCGATCACCGACAAAGCCAAAACACCAAAAAGCGCAAGCGCGACAAAACCTATATACTTCTTCGAGGTGATGAGCGTCATGAACATATAATCACGATCTGCGATATAGGTTTGCCATGCCGGGAGCATACTCAACACAACGAGGATTGCACCCGTAGATAATAAAAAAACGATATACCGAAGTGGGCATCCTGCTATATAGCACATGATCATAAAAATCGGGATATATACGAGCGCTGTTCCCATATCGGGCTGGAGAAGAACGAGACCGACCGGTGCAAGCGTTATCGTCAACGCGATGATAAATCGTCTGAATTGATCCGGCGCGGCATTCGAGCGATCGAGATAATACGCAAGAAAGAGTATGGTCGCTACCTTCGCAAACTCAGACGGTTGAAATCCAAACTCGAAAATCGGAATCCAGGAGCGCGCTCCGTTTACCACGCGCCCGACAAACAGAGTCAATACGAGGAGCATGAGAAAAAAAACATATATATACGGGGCAAAATCCCTGATCCGTACATAATTTGTAAACAGGAATATGACGACAATGATTATTCCAAGAGAGACCCAGACAATCTGCTTGATATATTCGTTGGATAGACGAACACCGGTTGATGACACACCACTGGAATAAATAAAGACGATGCCAATCGTCATGAGTGCGAGCGTTGAGACGAATAAAAAAACATCAAATCCCAGGAGCGAGCGTGTCTTCATTGTATCGTTCCCTATCTGAAAAACCAGCGGGCTTCGGGCATCGCATCGAGAGCCTCTTCAAACGTCTGATCTGCAAAAATCCCCTGGAAGATAACGTTTGCGGCCTTCGGTGCCCACCATTCCCATTCGTTGACGCCCTCTACCAGCACCGCTACCGCAACCGTATCTTCAGGAACCGCTTCATACGGAGCATACGCTACAAACCAGGAGTTCCACTGTTCCTCGAGACCGATCTCGCCGGTCCCGGTTTTCCCTGCAATTTCGACTGCATCGGTTGTTACTACGACTTTTGCGGTTCCTTCGGTAATCACCCCACGCATTCCCCGTTGTAGCTCCTCGAATACCGACTTCTGAATCGTTGATTGCCGAAGCACCCTGGGCTCGAAACGCTCGAGCACTTCACCTGAGATCGGATCACGAATCTCTTTGAGTATATGTGGTTGATATACGGTACCTTTATTCGCCACCATCGCTGCAACGTTGGCCACTTGCAGCGGAGTGGCAAGCGTATATCCCTGCCCGATCGAAACGTTGACCGTGTCTCCTCCGACCCAGATTTCACCTTTCACCCGTTCCTTCCAGCTCGGAGTCGGAGCTAAACCGGGTTTTTCGTTTTGCAAATCGATTCCGGTACGCTCGCCTAATCCAAATCGACGCATGTAGTCTGAAATACGTTCTATCCCCAGATATTCGAGCCCGGCTGTGTAAAAGTAGACATTGCATGATTGAGCGAGCGCTTCCATAAGATTAACGGGTCCGTGTCCGTGCTCCTTCCAACACGGAAACACCCGGTCTCCCACCTCGATCGAACCGGTACAATCAACCGTCATCTCCGGATCAATCGCCTCTTCTTCGAGGAGCGCGGCGGTCATGATGATCTTGAACGTCGATGCCGGAGCGTAGCTCGATTGTACGGCACGATTATACAGAGGGAATTGTGGATCGAGAGCAAGCTCTTTAAAAACCTCCGAACCTCTGTCCGTGTAGAATTCATTCGGGTTGTACCATGGATAAGAGACCATCGCCAGCACTTCACCGGTAGCCGGTTTGAGAATGACCACCGATCCTACTCGATCACCGAGCGCTTTTTCGGCAAGCGTTTGTATACGTCGATCGATCGTCAGAACGAGATCCTTTCCATTCGAAGGCTCGATGACTTCTTCGTCACGTGTGTCGACTCGTCTGCCGGTTACATCGACGGTGCTGTACCGTGCGCCGTCGCTTCCTCGAAGTACCAGATCGTACGCTTTCTCCACGCCCCGTTTCCCGACGACATGCCCCGGTTTATACCCGCGGTTATAGAGTACCTGAAGTTCTTCGGTAGTTATGTCGTTAACATATCCGAGCACATGCGCAATTGAACCGGTCTCCACATATCGTCGTATCGGTTTGTTATGCCACGTCACGCCCGGGAATTTCTCGATATGCTCGGCGATGTAATATATCGTTTTTGCGTTGATTCTGCTTGCAACTTCAACCGGTTGATAGAGCCGAACCGTATCGGGACCCAGCTTCGACTGAATATCCGAAGGAGAAACCGAGATAACCTCGGACAACCGATCGATAACTTCTGTTCTTTTTTCGGTCGGTAACTCGGCAGGAACGATATCGACGGCGAAGGAATCTATGTTGAGTACGAGCGGCACATCAACGTTCCTGTCGAATATTTCGCCCCGTTGCGCCGGAATCGGAGTGACACGTCTGGCGACCTGTGTCGCCCGGTTTCTAAACTCGAATCCCCGGAGGATTTGGAGCGAAAACAGATGCATTAGATAAACAAAAAACAAAATTCCGACCGCTATTATGAGTGGAATTACACGTGGCTTCAGATCGAATTTATGGTCCTGCATATCACACCAGCTCTTTTCGAGAATAAACCATACGAAACGCTTTGAGCAAAGCAAACACGATAGGGGCAAGTACGGCGTTCATACCGATTTCTATTCCGAAATCTACCGAAAAAACCGTGGAGGCAATGTCGGGAATGAAGACCGATGCGAGCATATAGCTGAATAGCCC
>CAYLZA010000151.1:0-1330 GCA_964387575.1 uncultured Spirochaetales bacterium
GTCTCATGCAATGCAGATCCAAACCGTGGCGAGGGTGCAAAATGAGAACTGCTGAATCCATCTGACCACACACGCGGGCAAGGAGCAGTCGTACATACCGCGAAAAAAACCATCCCGATTTTCAGCGCCTGCGGCGCAAGGCGATTTCGTCCCGCGTGTGTGGTCAGATGGGGTGATTTGGGATACGATCGATGATGAGCTCATTAATCGTAAAAGCGTTGACGCCGATAGTTCTCGTAGTCGCGATTACCCTCGCGAGCATCGTGGGTGTGGTCTATATGGCTCAGCGGGAGATTACCGAAGACGTTGATATGAAACGGGCGTCGGAGACCGCCGATGCGCTGCACGCAGCGACGCGATTCGCCCTTTCAACCGGGATCAGAAGTGTGGAACAGCTCGAGATCGATCTCGACGACACCGACGGTATTGATCAATTCAGGATCATCCCGGCGCCCGGAGTGGTCTCCCAGGGGGCGAAACGCACCGATGAGGCCGGGGCAGAAACGCCCGAGCCCGACGGGGCGGAACGACGGGCGTTGCAAAAGGGCGAAAAAACCGAATATTCCACTGTTTCGCGGGCCGGCGGAGAGCGGATCGTACGTATTACCCTCCCGATAATCGGGACAACTTCGTGTCTGGAATGCCACCGGGGATTCGCCGAAAATGCGCCACTCGCCGCTATGACCATGTCGATTTCAGGCGGGTCGAGCGACCTGTTTCTCGATAACCTCGTTCTCGTGCTGGTCGTCGCAGCCGGTGCCGGCGTTTTTATCGCTCTCATCATTATATTTTTCCTATTGAACCAGATGATCGCGAAACCGGTGCAGAGGCTACGAGATACAATTACCGAGCTCAGCAACGAGAACATCGATCTTACAAAACGGATGGCAATTCAGCGTTCGGACGAGATAGGAGAAACATCAAGTCTCTTCGATGGATTTCTGAAATCGATGCATGTTCTGGTATCGAGGCTCAAGGAGAGCTCGGATAAGCACGGTTCTCTCTCCTCCGAGCTCTCCGAAAGCATTGATCGCAGTCTCCAGGTTGGACGCAGGATTGAATCGAGCGTTTCGGGAATACGACGGAAGATCGAAAATCTGGCGGATCGTGATCAGGAGGGCGCCGATCTGGCGGCTGCGTTGCTGTCGTCACTCACCGATCTGAGCGGATACCTGCATGAGCAGTCAACAGCAGTGACGAGGAGTAGAGAGCTCGTTCAATCTGTGGCTCAATCGCTGAGTGGGA
The DNA here is from genome assembly GCA_964387575.1 of uncultured Spirochaetales bacterium. Classification (GTDB taxonomy): domain Bacteria; phylum Spirochaetota; class Spirochaetia; order ARS1246; family ARS1246; genus CAYLZA01. The sequence continues at coordinate 1,246 of CAYLZA010000151.1, forward strand.
CGCTCATCTCTATTCGGGAGACAACCGGTGCTACCGATGAGCTTGCACGACTCGCGCGAGAGGGAGAGGAGATCGGGCACTATAC
>CAYLZA010000151.1:1340-6561 GCA_964387575.1 uncultured Spirochaetales bacterium
TATACATGTGAGGCGATACAACAGGTCTCTCACGGTATCGATGAGCTTGCCGAGCTCGGTTCATTTATCGAGCACATTGCGGCCCGTACCGACACGCTTTCGATAAATGCCGCGATCAAGGCGGCTCATGCTGAGAAAGGCGAGGACGGATTCGGCGTAATCGCAGGCGAGATCAGAGAGCTCTCGGTAACCACCGGTGAATACGCACGACGCGTTGGAGAATCATTCGATGCAATCGTGAGCAGTGCTCGAAAAGCGGTGAGTAGTGCTCGTGATTCAAGTGTAAAAAACGAAAATATCCGCACACGTGCGGAAAAACGGATACGCTTGCTCAACGAAACAGCCGGCGAGCTCGGTAATATCGACGAGTTGTTTGATGAGATCCACAGAACGACCGGTGCCGTTTCGGATATGGCCGAAAAAATACGGCACCGAATCGATGATATCAGGGAATCCACGGAAGCAATCGATACGAGGGCGCGCGAAGTAGCAGGAGTGAGTCGAAGTCTGGTTGTCGAGGTGGAGCAGATAGAACGGGAGACGCATAAGAGCGTCAAAACCAACGAGCACATCAGTTATCTCGGTGATAAAAACAACCGGAATGCGACGACGCTGAATGATGATCTCGACAAGCTCAAGACATAGATTCGGTTGTATCGTCGGTGATGAGTGTGGAAAATAGATCGCCCTCGGCATCGAACCAGAACGTAGCAAAGCGTTCCCTGTCCGGTAATTCGTTGTCATCGAACAGGAGCTCGGGTAACGACAGATCGCGTTTCACCTCGGAGCCGAATCGTTCGCTCAGATAGTGCCCGGCGAGCACGTTCAGTGTTTCGAGCAGACAATCGTCGATTTGTTCGGTGTTGAGAGACTCCCATTCGTCACCATAGATGTTTTCGACGATCATTCGTTTCGTGTCTTTCGGAAGGCAGAGCGCGATCGAGCCGTTCACCGGTGTGGAAAACTTGATGTGTATGATATGGCTGTATGTTGGTTTGATTTCGGGGGGGGCTATCGGAGCCACGTCGACAAACGCCATCTCGGAAAATGTATCGGTAACTGCGTTCACAAAAATATCGTTCTTCATGAAAGATCTCCCAATGCTTCTATAACCTTTTCCGGATTCAACGGTTTGCGAATAACCGCGTGAACTCCCTGCTCCCACAGTTGTTGCTCGGTCAGATCGTTCCCCATACTCGATATAACGAAGACAGGGATTGCGCGCGTGCTCTCTTTCGATTTGAGCTTTCTGATGAAGGTCGCGCCGTCCATCCTCGGCATATTGAGATCGCTGAGAACGAGATCGACCTTGTGTTCGTCGAGAAACGATACCGCCCGGAGTCCATCTTCCGCTTCGAAAAATTTCGTGTCGTAGTATCCGGCGATTTCAAAACAGCGCTTCGTTATCATCCGCGACGTTTTCGAATCGTCGACGATTAGTACCTGATTCAATTCCATTCAAATCACTCCTGATTGCTATATCCCTTATTCATAACTCCCACTGGTTCGTTTTGTTCGAAATGAGGACGGTTCCTGTAGTCGCGCAAATACTCACGGTTCTACTTATGGAGCCACCTACATCCTCGGCTATAACACCGAGCCGGTGTTTCCATAGGAGTTTTTTTATTGCCAGTACATTGCGCTTGCCGATGTCGAATCGTCCCTGAGCATCCATGATGTTTGAACCACCGGCAAGCTTGATCCGAATTGTCCTGCGTGTGCATCCTTCTTTCTTGAGCTTGCTCAGCAGGAGCGGAACCCCGGAATCGGCGAAATAGCCTGGGGTGGTTTCCGCTTTTTTCGGATTGATTTGCAATTCCGGGAGTGCGATATGCATCATAGCAGCGAGATGTAGCTCCGTATCATAAACGATAAGGGCCACGCACGAACCGAGCGCAAACGTCTTGATCTCATCTCCGTTTCCGGATATCGCATATTCGCCGATACCGACGCGCTGAATGCTCATTGCAGATCTCCGAGTGCGTCGATAATTGTCTTCGTCATCGAGTCTATCGGAACGAGCCGTTCGGCACCCCCGCATGCGTATGCCTCCTTGGGCATACCGAAGACGACCGATGTCGCTTCATCCTGCGCGAACGTTCTCGCGCCGGCATCACGCATCTTTTTCATCGCCGTCGCTCCGTCTCGACCCATTCCGGTGAGCATGACGCCTAAAGCATTCGAACCGACGTGCTCCGCAACCGACTCGAACAGGACTTCTACCGAAGGACAATGTCCGTTGACTTTCTCTCCGTTTCGGCAACGTACCCGGTATTCACCACCGGAACGGTGAACCTCGAGATGGACGCCTCCGGGAGCTATCAACACCTGTCCGGTCATGACCCTGTCGTTCGGTTGTGCTTCTCGGACTTCAACCGCACTGATGTCGTTTAGCCGTTCGGCAAACATCCGGGTAAATGTGGGGGGCATGTGCTGAACGACCACGGTGCCCGGAATATCACGCGGAAACCCCTCGATCATTTTTCTCAAAGCAACCGTTCCACCGGTAGACGCTCCGATTGCAATTACTTTGTCGGTAGTCCCTTCGAGCACCCGCTCGGTACGTCTGGTAAGCACCGAAACGGGTTTTGGTGCCGATCCGGCCGACGGTTTATGCCCGTTGTTTTTCCAGCGAGAGACATCGACTTCCGCTGCGACTTTGACCTTTTTACGAAGATCCTCGATCATTTCGGTTAGCTGGGTTCCGATCCGCGATGTCGGTTTGAGAACGAAATCGACCGCTCCATACTCGAGAGCTTCGAGAGTTGCCCGCGCTCCCGGGGCGGCGAGTGCCGAGACGATCACAACCGGTACCGGGTACTGCGGCATCAATCGTTTGAGAAAATCGATCCCGTCCATCCTCGGCATTTCGATGTCGAGGGTAACTACATCGGGCTTGAGATAGACGATTTTGTCTCTTCCGACGTACACGTCGGGTGCAGATCCGATGACTTCGATTTCCCGATCGGTCGAAAGACCCTTTCGCAGAAGCTCTCGTGCGAGAGCCGAATCATCGACGATCAATACACGTGTTTTGTCCTTCATAGTGTGCTCATCCTGTTCGTTCGTAAACGGTCGGTCGAACGTATCGAAAAAGCGTCTGATCGCGACCGAGTGTTTCAGAGTGACCGATAAAAAGATAACTTCCCGGGTACATATACCGGTGAAATCGCTCGAGAAGCCGGCGACGTGTCTGCTGATCAAAATAGATCATCACGTTGCGGCAAAAAACGACGTCGAATTTTCCTTTGAATGGATATTCATCCCGCATCAGATTGAGACGTTTAAAGAGAATCAAATCGCGAATGTTCCGATTTACTTTCGTTCTGTCTTTGTCAATCGGGGTAAAATAGCGCTGATACTCCTTCGGTACTCCCGCCGTTTTGCGGACGTCGTACTCCCCCTCATTCGCCTTCTCGAGAGCCGACATCGAGATATCGGTTCCGAGAATCCCAATATCCCATCGAGAACGATCGAAGCCGAACATCCTGTCTACGAGCATCGCAAGCGTATATGGTTCCTCTCCGGAAGCACAACCGGCGGACCAGATCCGGATTTCCCGTTTATCCTCTGCTTCGAGTTGGGAAATCATCTGCGGAAGAACGTGCTCTTCGAGATAGTTGAAATGGTCTATTTCACGAAAGAAGTAGGAGTGATTGGTGGATATCTTGTCGATCAACCTGAGCAGGCTCTCACCGCTCGAATCGTTTACGACATGCTCGTAATACGCCTCGAACGAATCGAATCCTGAGGAACGCACGATCGAGTGAAGTCTTCCCCGAACGAGCGCGCGTTTTTTTTCGGTGAGATTGATACCGAAACGCTCGCGAACGAGATCGGAAATGTGTTTGAACGCACCTTCGGTCAGATCGATCATACCGCCGTAGCTCGGCAATCCGTTTGTTCCGCTCATACCGTTTTGCGCACCCGGGTCCGCCGTTGTCGTCTCCATCTTACGCAAGCTCCTCACTCAATAACGAACCGACATCGATGATAAGCACGACCTCGCCGTTACCGAGGATCGAGCATCCTGAAATTGCGCGCATTGTTCCCATATAACCAGGTAGTGCTTTTACCACGATCTGTTGATACCCGATTATTTCATCAACGAGCATCGCTACTTTGCGACCGTTTCGTTGCGTGATGATCAAAATACCGTCGGCGATACCCTCATGCTCCGGGGTGGTACCAAAGAAATTATAGAGCTTTATTACCGGAATAATGCTGTCACGGAGTCTCAGTACTTCACGATTACGATCGGCGATTGTGATCTGATCTTTTTTCGCCTTGTGGAATTCGAGAATGTCACCCATCGGTAAAGCGTATTTGACGTTACCGACTTTCGCGGTAATTCCGTCGACGATGGCGACGGTAAGCGGGATTTTGAGCGTTATCGCGGTACCTTCTCCGGGAGTGGAATCGATATCGATTTTACCGCGCAGCTTTTCGACGTTGCGTTTCACCACGTCCATCCCGACTCCGCGACCCGATATTTCGGATACTTTTTCCGCGGTGGAAAAACCGGGCTCGAAAATGAGGTGTAACACCTCCTCGTCCTTCATCGTTTCCGAATCAGTTTTCAGAAGCTCCCGTTGTTCCGCGATTTTCAGTATTCGATCCCGATCGAGCCCTTTTCCGTCGTCGGCGATACGAATCCATATTTCATTTCCTTCGTACTTCGCGCTCAGTGAAAGTGCCCCTTTCCGGTTTTTTCCGATGGCGCTACGCTCGTCCGTTGTTTCTATACCGTGATCGATCGCATTTCGGATAATGTGCATGAGCGGATCGGCAATCTCCTCGATGACGTTACGGTCCATCTCGGTTTCCTGCCCGCTGATATCGAGCTGGATCTCTTTGCCGAAGCGCTTTGACAGATCTCGCACGAGTCGCCGCATTTTATTGAACAAACCCTCCAACGGAATCATCCGCACACTCATCGTAATTTCCTGCATTTCGCGGGTGATTTTGGACAGGTACGTTGTGGCCTTGCTGAACTGATCAAGCTCCATTCCCTCGAGGTCGGGATTATGAATTACCATCGCTTCTGCGGTAATCAGCTCTCCCATCAGATCGAAGAGCGTATCGAGCTTGCTCATGTCAACCCGGATATCTTTTCTGGTGATGCCACCCGAGCTTTCGTTCTTCGGCTGTTCTTCGGTTTTTTTCGTCTGTGAGGAGAGCGCTTTCTCGATCGTCTCTTCATCCACCTTGCCTTCGGCGA
>CAYLZA010000152.1:0-6528 GCA_964387575.1 uncultured Spirochaetales bacterium
GATTATACCGTAGACGCACGAGATATCATCCGAAGCGTCTATGAAGGGGTAGGATACCGCATCAGGCAGATCATCGAGTTGATGAAGCAGATTAATAATCCGATTAAAAATCTCCGGATTTTCGGAGGTGGAGCAAAAAGCGACATCTGGGTCAGGATTATCGCCGACATCACGGATAAACCGGTTGCGTCGCTTTCCACATCGGAAGCAGGATCTATAGGAGCCGCCATGCTTGCGGGCCTCGGATGCGGGCTGTACAGCTCTCCCGAGGAAGCGCAATCACATCTGAATATCGACCGTGTAGTAGAACCCGATCGAACGAGAACGGGGCGATACAACGAGCTGTATGCCGAGTACCTCGAGATCGGCGACAGAATACTCAAGCAAGAGGAGAACAATCATGAGTGACGAGCTTCGCGCAGGGGTATCAATGACGGAAATTTCGCCGAAAGAGGGGGTATCACTCAGCGGGTATCCGCATCATCCACGTTATAATAAGGGAATTCACGATCCGCTCTATGCATCGTGTCTCTATCTCGATGACGGGAAGGTTAAGCTTGTGATCGTCTGTATGGATCTGATCATGTACTCGAAAAAGCATGTCCGTTCGGTGAGAGAGCACGTCGAATCAAAAACGGCAATTCCGGCGGAGAATATCATGATCTGCTGTTCGCACAGCCACTCCGCTCCACGCGCATCTTCGAGCTTCACGATGGATGCACTCGAGCGGGGATCGGAAGCGGACAGCGATTTTGCTCATGAGCTCAATACGAAACTGATCGATCTCATCGTCGAAGCCGCCGGATCGACCTTTCCCGCCCGCCTCGGGGTGGAGAAGGGATTCTGCGGACGAGAGCAAGGAGTCGGCGGGAATCGACGTGATCCAATGGGGATAGCGGATCCTGAGGTGTGGACGATCGGCGTGCAGGATACCGACGGAAATTGGAAAGCGGCATTCGTGAAATATGCTCTCCACCCGACATTTCTCCATTCGGACAATTTCCTGGTGTCCGCCGATTATCCCGGGGCAATCCGGAAACACCTGGAGCATAGTAAACCGGGGATGGTTCTGCTGTTCGCCCAGGGTACATCGGGAAATCAGAGCCCCCGCTATTTTCGATCGGGAAAGACATTTGCCGAAGCCGAACGAGTCGGTACTGCGATCGGCGAGGAAGCGGACCGGGTATTGAACGAGATGGAGCTCTCGGCATATCTGCCGTTGATCGTCCGCTCTCAACAGGTCGATATCGAGCTCAGGAAGCTTCCCGATAAGAAAACGGCGGAGGAAAAGGCGGCGGAGCTGAAGCACGAGTGGGAAGCGCTTCAATCGAGGGCTGCCTCGGAGGACATTCCCGAACGCGATATCTGGAACGCCGAATTGCGTTTTCTCGGCGCCGAAGACACACTGAGTCTGGTAATGCTTTCCGAGCAGGGTGCGCTGAATGTTGTAGATGAGGAGCTTCCGGTCGAAGTGGAGGTGCTCGGTATCGGTGATGCGCGTATCGTCGGGATACAGGGAGAGTTATTCGTCGAGTTCGGGATCGCGATTCAGTACCGAGCGCCGTTTTTGAAAACCATCGTCGTAGAGCTCGCAAACGGCGCGCTTCCCGGGTATGCAGCGACACCTCGAGCCTATGCCGCCGGTGGGTATGAAACCGGTGCTTCGATGCTTACCGGTCACAGCGGCGAGCAACTCGTGGACGTCGCGGTGAAATTGCTCGAAGAGACGGTACGGACCGATACGCACGGTGCAATCGGATGAAATCGATCCTTTTTTTCGACGACTTTCTCGTTCAGCGGGATCCGTCGGTCGAACGACGATTTCATACCCCCAACTGGCTCGACGAATACAGCTATACGGATCCGGTTTCGCCGTATGGGATGGGATACGCAAGCGTCGTGGAAAAACCGAACGGCGGATATTCTCTGTACTATATATGCGCGGCGGGGAAGCCGGGACCGGCCCGACCGTTCGCCGACGGCGAAACCACTATCGTCGTGTCTATGGCCGAAAGCGAGGACGCGCTGTCCTGGAAACCGTACACGACCCGACGTGCTCCCGACGGATATCCAGACAACGTGCTCGTGGCCGGAAAACCGGCGCCCGCCGGTTGGTGGGTGTTCCGGGACGATATCGCTGAAGAGCGGCCGTCGCGGACAAACGGAGTAAGCGGCAAGGCTCGCTATCTTGCTACGAACTCTCCCGTCGCCCGGACCGAGACCGGTATAGAAACCATACCCTCGTTCGTTCTCGAGTCTGAAAACGGGCTCGATTGGAATCGGGTACCCGAGAGCGATTTTCTGCCTCATCACAGCGATACGTGCAATGCCCTCGTATACAATCCGATCACCGGGCGCTATCAGATCACCCACCGGCGACGTTGGGGCGAACGTCGGGTATACCAAACTGAAAGCGAGGATCTTTCGAGATGGAGCGAACCTCATCCGATCGTCCACCCGTCACCGGCGGATGAACGGTCAACTCACTTCTACGGAATGCCCTCCTTCTATTATCGTGCAGGCGATATCTTCATCGGATTTCTCTGGCATCAGCAGATGCCGTACAAAGACGTCATGGGGGGACCTGTCGTTACCGAGTACTGCTATTCGTACGATGGAATGCTCTGGAATCGGACCCATGCAGTTTCGATGCCCCGGCGTCAGATCGGTACGTTCGGCGGGGGATCACTGTATGGTTCGGCGATGATAGAACGCACCGACGATACTCTCGTATTTGCGATCGCCCGGGTCGAGGAGCATCATGCGATTGGTGCGATGATAACCGGGGGAAAAAAGAGCGGAGTTCTCCTTCCGGGAACGCTGAGAAAAAACGGTTTTGTCGGGCTCGCATCCGCCCGGGGACGCGGCGAGATAACCACGGAGTGTATGCTTATCGCTTCGGATACGATACGGGTGAATATCCTCGCTCCTCTCGGTGGGGTGCGGGCGCAACTGACGGATCCCGAATATCGACCGATCGAAGGATTTTCCTACGAGGAGTGTGAAGAGATTCGCGGTGACTATCTTTCGGCGCCGCTTCGCTGGAAAAACGGAAAGTCGTTGAAGAAGCTGATCGAGCGAAAGCAGTGGGTACGTCTTCAGCTTCAGCTCGAGCACGCCGAGGTATTCAGCATCGATGTGGATTGCGCGGTGTCGATTAATCATCACGCGCCGGTGTATTCGCGGCTGTAATCATCCCGATGACCGGTGATATTCGGACGGCGTTTTCGATCGATTGACTAAAGCTGAAGCCGCGTCCTTTGGGCGCGGTTTCCGTTTGCGGCTGTGCCTTTCATGGTTTGTCCGGTTCTCCGCGGCTTCAGCAGCACCGTAAGCCCCCAACGGGGGCGCTACCCACAAACCGCCTGACCACACTGGTGTGGTCAGGCGGTTGTTGATTGCGTAGTGAGTCCGATGACGTTCTACCGGGATCAAACGAATCGGACGGCCGGAACCGAGACTGGAACGGATTGATGCAATACGCTCTCGCTGTTGAGTGGAAAATGTTATTCGCTGAACAAATGCAGATTAGCGGTGGCAACCACTACTAATAATCATATGTCCCCTCTTTTTTTAATTGTAATTGATATTTTTAGCACAGGCGCCGGGAACCGTAATCACTTTTCTACTTTTTCTTGCATCGGGCAATGTTGATTATTATGGTATAGAATATTGTGGGGGTTATTATATGAGCTCAGTATACAAGCCGATGTCTGAGGTCAGAAAGAATTACAAAGTCGATTGGTATCGCTGTCCGATCGAAACGGACAGGCTCAAGGAGTTTACAAAACGGAGCGATCTGAAAGGATGGCTTCAAACGCTCGGCTGGATTGCTCTGGTGGCGGTTACCGGCACACTCACCTATCTCTTTTTTCTCGAAAAGATATGGGTCGGATTCGGAGCGGCACTTTTTCTTCACGGCACGATTTACAGCTTCAATCCGGGTCTGGTGACGCACGAGCTTTCACACGGCACAGTGTTCAAAACAAAAAAACTCAACTGGTTTTTTCTCCGGTTTTTCAGCTTGATCGGACTCGTAAACTTTCATCATTACAAACGAAGCCACACGTATCATCATCTCTATACACTTCATCCACGCGGGGATCGGGAAGTCGTGCTCCCCGGAAATCCGTCGCTCAAGCCGGTCTGGCTGGTCATGTTGTTCACGATAAACTTCCCCGGTATGTGGCGTGTGCTCTACCACAACGTATTTCGACTCGCGATCTTCAAGCAATTCGAGGAAAAAGGAGAGTGGTCGAAAGCGATTTTTCCTGAAGATGACCCGGAGGGGAGACGGGAAGCGATACATTGGGCCCGGATTCTCCTCGGATTCCATCTGGCGCTTCTCATCGCTGCCGCAATCACCGGTCTCTGGCTTCTTCCGGTGCTGATTACCTTGTCGAATTTCATAGCAAACTGGTGGCGCTACTTTATCGGTATCACGATGCACACAGGTTTGCGCGATAATGTGGCTGATTTCAGAAAGTGCTGCCGTACCATCAAGCTCGATCCGCTTTCTCAATTCATATACTGGCATATGAACTTTCACACGGAGCATCACATGTATGCGGCGATTCCGTGTTACAACCTACAGAAGCTGTCAAAGGAAATTGCCTGGGACATGCCGAAACCTCGGACGCTCATCGATGCATGGAAGGAAATGCGCCACACTTATAAGATGCAGAAGGTCGATCCGAGCTATCAATACGATACGCCGGTTCCCGACAATTCCTTAGACGATTCTTCGAACGATTCCGACGGTGAATTACGATCAGGAATCGGAGATATCGCGCCCGACAGTATAAAGTAGCTCGCAGTAGCCGACAGGTCTGACGTATTCCTCCCGATACGGTAGAATCCGTATCGAGGTGGAGATGGATCGAATAAAACGAAAGACAAAAATCGTCTGTACAATCGGTCCGGCAAGCGAAGATCGTCAAACGATCGAGGTGCTGCTGTCGGCGGGAATGAATGTTGCACGATTCAATTTCTCGCACGGATCGCACGACTATCAAGGCAAAAACATGAGGCTTATCAGAGAGACGGCGGCTGCCGGCGGGGTTCCGGTGGCTCTGCTTCTCGATACGAAAGGGCCTGAAATACGTACTGGGATCGTTGCCGATGATAAAGATATACATCTGTTTCGAGATGATTCGATAACGCTTACGACGGAGCAGGTCCCGGGGACGAAAGAGCTATTATCGATCTCGTATACCGATCTTACCAGGGATGTGGAACCGGGAGACCACGTATATATCGCCGACGGGAAAATCGATCTGGAAGTTATCCGGGTCGATCCTCCGAAGATCGATTGCCTTGTCAGATCCGGCGGAAGCTTCGGAAGCCGGAAAAACGTCAACGTACCGGGGATTCGCTCATCGTTACCGATCATGACGCAAAAAGACTTCGATGATATCCGTTTCGGCATCGAGCAGAACATCGATTTCATCGCAGCATCGTTCGTGAGAAAGCCCGAGCACGTGACGGAAATCCGGAAATACGTGGAATCCCTCGGCGCAGGCACACGAATAATCGCGAAAATCGAAGATCAGGAAGGCGTGGACAATATCGATGAGATTATACGCATTTCAGACGGAGTGATGATCGCCCGCGGTGATCTCGGCGTTCAGCTTCCGACCGAGCAGGTTCCGCTCGTACAGAAACGGATCATCCGGAAGGCCAGAAAGGCGAACAGGGCGGTTATCGTCGCCACCCAAATGCTCGATTCGATGATTCGCGAATCGCGACCGACTCGGGCGGAGCTTACCGACGTAGCGAATGCCATATTCGACGGGACCGATGCGGTGATGCTCTCGGGAGAGACCGCGTCCGGTGCGTATCCGGTTGAATCGGTGCAAACAATGGATCGAATAGCCCGTACCGTCGAGAGCTCCGCCGAATACGAGACGGCGATACACGCCGAAGCAGGGAGCGTCGACCTCTCGGATATTTCGGACTCGATAGCCAAATCCGCATGTGATATCGCCGGTGACGTCGGTGCGGTTGCGATAGTCTGCCCCTCGCTGCGGGGTAACACACCCAAACGAATCAGCCGGTTTCGACCGAAACAGACGATTATCGCCGTAACAACGAGCGAAGTCGTGACGCGACGGTTGCTGCTCTACTGGGGAATCGAACCGGTGACTACCGAATACGCCGAGGATTCGGAATCGATGATTCAGAACGCGATCCGGGTAGGTCTGGAAAACGGGGTTGTTTCGCGATTCGACAGGCTGATAAGCGTCGCCGGCGTCCCGATTCACTCACCGATCATGATGAATACCATACGGTTTCATGTTCTCGGAACCGTGCTCGCCCGAGGAGCGTGGGGACAGGGACCGCTCGTTTCGGGACGTCTGTTGCGGATTCAACCGGAAGAGGAGGTTACGGAGATAAAAAGTGATGACATCGTGCTACTCAGGGACCTCGAGCAATCGTATTTCCGGGTGCTTGCAAACGCCGGAGGGATCATCGTCGAAAACAAATCGGTTGTTGCCGAACAGTTATTTAGCAGGCATGAAGGTGCGA
>CAYLZA010000153.1:0-6497 GCA_964387575.1 uncultured Spirochaetales bacterium
AATATTCCTTTGATCATCAAAGGGCCGACCGGTTGTGGGAAAACACGGTTTGTCGAGTATATGGCCCATCGACTGGAAATACCACTTATCACCGTTTCATGTCATGAGGATCTTACCGCCGCCGATCTGGTCGGCAGATATCTCTTCCGGGACAACGAAACGGAATGGAGGGACGGCCCGCTTACGCTTGCGGTCCGCTTCGGTGGAATCTGCTATCTCGACGAAATCGTCGAGGCACGAAAAGACACGACGGTTATTATCCATTCCCTGACCGACGACAGACGGATGCTCTATCTGGACAAAACAGGAGAGGTCGTCCGCGCTCATGACGATTTCATGATGGTACTGAGTTATAATCCCGGCTATCAGAGCATCGTAAAAGATCTCAAACAGTCGACGAAACAACGGTTTGCCGGTTTGCTTTTCGACTATCCGACGGAAGAAACGGAAGCCGAGATCATCAGAACCGAATCGGGGCTTCCGTATGGAGAGAGCCTTCGCATAGCGAAAATGGGGGCTCAAATACGGGAGCTCAAGGGGTACGGTCTTGATGAAGGCGTCAGCACTCGATTACTCGTATACGTCGGAAGGCTTATGCGACAAGGATTGTCGCCGGTGGAAGCGGCAGGATGCGCGATAAGCCGGACCTTGGTCGATGAGGCGGAGGTAATGGAATCGGTACACCATATCGTGGAGCTGCATTTCGGAACGCTCGTTCCAGAGGGCGATGAATAAAAGCATCGACTATCACGGTTTCTCACTTTCGAGCGTTTGCTGGGGGTACCGTGACATCTTTCGTAAAACGATAAACCGGCTGCACGATCAGGGATATCTCGGCCCCGAGAGACCGGAGATAACCGGACGATTTTTCGAGCTGATGCGTTGCTCGGACAAGACCTTGTTCGATCACGTGTTGAAGAGCTTTCTCGAGGCGTTCGGTCCGAAAATCTCCTGGATTCTCGACATTCCTGCCGTATTTGAAGAGGTAATTCGTATCGGATGCGATCTTGCCGATTCAAAGATCCACTACGGAATCTATTTTTTTCGGGCCCTCGGGGAAGGTGAGCTCGGAGAAACACCGAAAGAGCTGAATCGACTACTGGAATGGACAACGAGGCTCCGGAAGATCGACGACGAGCTCGCGTACGCGTTACTCAAAGGATACGACAGACTTCGATCGAGGCTACGACCGCGGGAGTTGGATTCCTACATTCAGGCGAGTATCTCGATCTATCGCGACAACGCGAGAACCGGTATCCGCTATCTCGAATGCTCATTAGCGGGAAACGAGGAAACGCTTCGTGCCTATACGAGAGAGTGCGTGCTTGATGATATACACGAATCGCTCGAGCGGCTCGTGTTTGCGCTATCGAAATCCGACGTCGAGGTGGCTTCACTCGCCAACCTCGACAGCGACGAGCTGATCATGCGCGGAACGACAATGGTTACCCTGCCGCACAATATCTATCTGCCGGAGCGAATACGAGAGTTCGAAACCACATCGCATAATCACGCGTGGTATCTTCTCCAGGCAATCGTCAGCGCCGGGATGCTCTCATGCAGGAGCTTTCCGGTAGTTCACGGATATCAGGGATACGAGAATCTCCAGGCAATCGCCGGAGAAAACCGACGACTACTCAACGTTCTTGCAGTTACCGAAATTGCGCGAAGTATCCGCTATGTCAATCGGGAATGGCCGGGAGCACGAGACCTCGTACGTTGGGGTTTTTACCACGAACAGGCTCCGGGTCCGCAGAGCCCGGAGGTGCTCCTGTACGATCTTTTTGAGAATCGATGTCGAGTTGATGAAATCGAGCAGATCTGCGAAGAAAGCCCCAATGTGCTCGGTACACTCGATATGCTATCACCTTCGATTCTCGCTTCCGTCGCCGAATCGTACCCGGGAATCGATATCCAGCTTCTTCGCGCTTTTGCGTTCCTTCCCGATTTCTTCTACGAAACCGAGTATTCAACGCCTCCGAACGATCGTGTCGTCGCCGACTTACACCAGGAAGCAAAAAAGAAACGAAGCGACGACAAAAAAAGCTCATCGGTCACCGCGAAAGACAACGAAAACGAGGAAAACGACACAGGAAGCGGAGCGACGGATAACGACGAGGAGCGCACGACGGCCGAAACCCCGGAGCCGGCGTATCTCTACGATGAATGGAATCAGATCGAAGGGGCGTATTACCGCGACTATTGCCAGGTTCGGGAAAGCACACCCAAAAACACAACCGGAAACAACGCATCGGCACGACCAATGGGATATGACGCGGAAAAAGTCAGACGAGTGTTCGAGCTGATACGGCCCGCTGCGGTGCATCGCGAAAAACGATTGGAAGAAGGGGACACGATCAATTATGACCGGCTTATCGAATATCTGGTCGATAAGACCCACGATCCTTCACCAAAAGTCCGATTCTACGAACGGCCGCTTATCAAACGACGGGATCTGTCGGTATTGATACTTATCGATGTCAGCGGCTCCACCGGTGATTCGGTCGGAGATCACACCGTACTCCTTCTCGAGAAGCAGGCGGCGGCAACACTCGGAGAGGGGCTTTCGGTTCTCGACGATCAATTTGCGCTGTGCGGTTTCAGCGGGAACGGTCGTGACGATTGCAGATTCATCATATACAAGAATTTCGACGAAACCTGGAGCCGGTCGGTAATACGGCGTCTTTCATCCGCCCGATCGCTCCAATCAACAAGAATCGGAGCAGCCTTGCGTCATGCAGGAACACGGCTGTCAAAACGGAGCTCGAAGCAGCGATTGATCATGCTGATAACCGACGGACGACCGATGGACCGGGATTACGATCCGGAAACCCGTTATGCACAACACGACGTCAGAATGGCGTGTGAGGAGAATCGTCGAAAAGGCATATATACCTTTTGCATCTCGACACTCGAAAACTCACGCCCGGATATGGAAATCATGTTTCCGGAACGCCGCTTTGCCATTCTCTATGACATTCGGGAGCTTCCCCGGGTTCTCCCGAGGCTCTACCTCAGGCTCACCACGTAAAACGGATACGGTGGTTCCATCGCCGGGTAACGACAATGGATGTCGGGTGCCCACTTGTGAGTAGTCAGGCAAACCTACTACACTTGGCATAAGCGAGGATCCGTCTTGGAAACGATTATATTTCTGGCAACTGCGGGAGTTACGGTACTCTGGTCGGTGTGGAGCTACTTTTTCTGGAGTGAGAAGGTACGCGTATCCGAGGAATCACCGCTGCGGTTTGTTATTTTGATTGCTCCGAGCGCGTATTTTCTGCTTCTCGTATTCACCGGATGGCAACGGGAAGCTAACATTAGGCTGGATCTGATCGGTATGATTCTGCTCGTCGGTTTTTCACTGGTCGGGTTCCTGGCTTCGCTTATTACCGGAAAGATGCGCAAAGAAAGCAGACGTAATGCGAGCATCGTCGTTTACGTTATCTACAATCTACTTGGTATTGCCACGGTCGCGGGGGCTTATATAGCCCGCAGTAATCCACTCGTGCTCATCAGGCTCACCGCACTTGCCGAGCGGTTCAGGGAGATGGAAATGCTCTCATTTGCCTGGGTCAATCTGGACACGGAGCAACAACAGCAGGATCTTCTCGTATTCCTGAACCGCGTATTGATTGCGGTTCTTTCATATTTGCCTATCGCCATGCTACGCTTTCTCTCCGGAGCGCGGCAGCGACGAAGGATTTTGCGGGAGCTCGACGGACTGAAAAGGCGCCTCGAGGCGATCGAAGGTCGGGTGAATCGTAGTAATTTGTGAAAATTTCCGTATAATTTTGTGCACGTTTTTCGATAATTAACATAACTAGCTATAAAGCCACACACAAGTCCCCACAAGACAACCAATTAAATGCGCCGCATATTTACCAACCTTGGTACGATTACTGCAACACTATCGATAGAATGGATCGGATACTCGCAACGTTAGCACGCTCCAAAATTATTACGATCAATCGAATTCCCGATGAAATACGGGTGGAATTCT
The DNA here is from genome assembly GCA_964387575.1 of uncultured Spirochaetales bacterium. Taxonomy (GTDB): domain Bacteria; phylum Spirochaetota; class Spirochaetia; order ARS1246; family ARS1246; genus CAYLZA01. The sequence continues at coordinate 4,004 of CAYLZA010000153.1, forward strand.
ACCGCAAAAGTATACATTTACTGGTCGCAATCGTTCCGTTTCTCGCAACAATTCATCTTCATGCAACCATCTTTTTCCTTGCCGCCGGCGTGGTCTCCTATTCAGTAGCCGAAGTGCTCCGGATGCAGGGAACCGAAGTACTCATAATATCACGAATTACCGTTATATCATCAAGAAGCAGGGACGAAGGGCATTTCGTCCTCGGGCCGGTGACGCTTGCAATCGGTGCGATGCTCGCGCTCTTGCTGTATCCGGAACCGGCTGCTTCAATAGCGATTTTTGCGCTCGCCTTCGGCGACGGCTTTTCGAGCCTTATCGGAAAACTGTTTCGGTCGACGCGGATACCGCTCACGGGAGGTAAAACGGTAGCAGGCAGCGGTGCGTGCTTTTTCAGCGTACTGATTGCGACGCTTTCAGTGACGGGTACCCCGGGACCGGCGATTGTAATCGCGATTGCTGCTACCGCCTTCGAGGCTCTTCCCACGCAGGACCTCGACAACATTCTTCTCCCGGTCGGAACCGGGATCGTAGCGCTGCAACTGGTTCCAATTGTCGGATAATCGAAAAGGCAAAGCTCCAACCATCACGTCCACAGATGAACTTCGTGCGTGCGCTCGCTGAAAAGCGTTGTACCCACCGTCAATACGACGAAGGCCGCAATTATTAATATCGGATCGGAAGTATAAAAAAGCAGCTCCCTTCCTACGATACACAGAGCCAATCCGAACCCGATCAGAATATAAGCGCGATTACCATTTCGCACGGCTGCAAGCACGTAGTTAAGAAACGCAAATGCGTACATTGATATCGATATGGCCCGCACCTCGCCTGCAAGCCCGGTAGCATAGAGATAGTTAGGCTCGAGCTCGGTCATATCGATCGGGATCGTCCCGGCGAATACCATTGTCAGCAGCAAAGCCGAGCTCAAAAACAGCTCGAGACGTTCGTACGGTATACCCGTCGGGAATAATCCGCACGCAAAAACACACAATGTACCGAAATACTTGCCGAAGTAGATAATTCGCGAGACGATGATACCGACGTACGGAGGAATCGGCGCAACGGTGAGGAACAAATTAATCGCTTTGAGCGAGTCAAACGCTATCGTAATGAGGAAAAGGATAAAAAAGAGGATCTCCGGTGAAGTGGTCTTACGAAATGAGAAATAAAGAATGATGACCGACGCAAGACTGAACAACACCTCGCACAATACTGCGAGTAGAAACGGAGGAAGCGATTCCTGATCCATCGCACTTAACGGAATCTCTCGAAAGAGAAGACCTATGAAGAGTACGAAGAGAAGCAGGAGAATGCCGATAATACCCGTGCCTGACAGTATGATGCGATTCCGCACCGTGATGGTCATGGTCGCTCTAAAGTTATCACAAAACGTATCGATACTTGAATAGAGGAGCATTATCGTGAAACAAATTGCAGCGATTTGTGCGCTCATCGTGACGGGGGCAACACTCTTTGCGGGAGACATTGCGACCTTCGTTGATCTCGGGTTCTCGAATGATTCGCGCTACTACATGTTCGGGAACTACGGTATTGATGAGAGCGGAGTAAAGCAGTATGCCGATCTATACGTAGTCGACGTGTGGTCGAACTCGTTTACGTCGGACGGTGTGAAGAGCGGAGAGTATGACCGACAGGCAGCGCCGGGGCAGGACGGATTTGGAGCAATGATGACCCTCTACAGAGAGAGCATCGCTACTGTACGGAGCTTCAACATCGATCATATGAACTCCGGACGTCTACTCTATCTTCTCGTAGACGGAGATAAGCCGAAGTCGGAGCTGGAGTTTCGTGACTTCGAAACAGGGCGCAAATACTCGATCGCATTGCTTCAGTCGACGTTCGGATCCGGGGAACAGGTAAGCTCCTCGTTTCATATCAATCTGACCGTGACGACTAAATCAGACGATTCCGGATACTACACGATCGGACTGCCCGATTATCGCCGAAGCGGTGTCCGTTCATATCGTATTTCGCGCGTACTTTCCTCGCCGGACGATGCTTCGCTTGTGTTCGTTATAGAAAAGGAGATGTACGGCGAAGACGGCCTCGATATCCGCTATATGATCGAAACCGTCAAGCTGCGCTAAACCTGATTTCCGCAGCGAAGCGAATGAAATCGCATCCATTCCTTGACTGTGGATTGAACGACCCTCTATACTATCGTTTGCCGTCTCTCGCTCCGCCGGATACGTGTCGGAAACTCAGGCATCGGCGGCAATAAAAAAGAGGACCTTCTATAATGGCATCAAAGATTACTCCTCGTAGCGAGGATTACTCGCAGTGGTACGTTGATATCGTGCTGCGTGCACAACTCGCGGATTACTCTCCCGTCAAGGGATGCATGGTCATCAGACCGAGAGGCTATGCGCTCTGGGAAAGGATGAGAGACGTACTCGACTCCAGGTTCAAGGAGACGGGGCATTCCAACGCCTATTTTCCGATGCTCATTCCGGAAAGCTATATCCACCAGGAA
>CAYLZA010000154.1:0-6466 GCA_964387575.1 uncultured Spirochaetales bacterium
TTTTCGACGATCGAGGTAGACACGAGTACCTGAAAACCACCGTGCACAAAGCGATGCATGATATCTTCGAGATCGTTCGAGCTCATCTGCCCGTGAGCGGTTTCCACGAGCGCCTCGGGTACGAGCTTTTCTATAAACCGACGCACGTTACCGAGCGTCTTCACCCGGTTATGCAAATAATAGACTTGCCCTCCCCGCTCCATTTCGTTTCGTATCGAATCGGCAACGATCGATTCATCAAACTCTCTGATATGCGTCTCGATCGGTCGTCTATTGTAGGGTGGAGTCGACAAAATAGACATATCACGGATTTTAAGTAACGACATGTGGAGTGTTCTCGGTATCGGCGTCGCAGTCAACGTTATGCAATCGACGTTTGTTTTCCACTCTTTCAATCGTTCCTTGTCTTTTACGCCGAAACGCTGCTCTTCATCTACAACGATGAGTCCGAGATTCCGAAACTCTACATCACGCTGCACCAATCTATGCGTGCCGATTATGATATCGATCTCTCCGTTTGCCAGTCTGCACAAGATGTCCTTTTGAGCGCCTTTGCTTACAAACCGTGAAATCATTTCTATATTGACCGGGAATCCCTGAAACCGTTCCGTAAAACGATCGTAATGCTGCTCTGCGAGTATCGTCGTGGGTGCAAGGTATCCGACCTGTTTCCCACCGGTTACCGCCTTGAAAGCGGCCCTCATTGCAACTTCGGTTTTTCCGTACCCGACGTCCCCGCAAACCAGCCGGTCCATCGGATCCGGTTTTTCCATATCGGCTTTTACTTCTTCGATGCAGCGTATCTGGTCTTCGGTTTCTTCATACGGAAAGTCGGCTTCGAACTCGAGCTGCCAGTCGGTGTCTTCAGGAAATGAATATCCTTGTGCGGCTTTTCGCTTCGAATAAAGCGAAATGAGCTTTTCCGCGAGGTCTTCGACCGATTTACGAACTTTGTTTTTCCGGTTCGCCCATGATTTTCCGCCGATCTTATCGAGCCGCGGTGTATTTCCCTGCTGCCCGATATAGCGTTGAATGAGATTTACCTGCTCGATCGGAATAAATATCGTCTCTTCATCGGCATATTCGAGCTTGATATAGTCTCTCTCCGTTCCGACCGCGGAAATCCTCTCGATTCCCCTGAATCTTCCGATGCCGTAGTTTATATGAACTACATGGTCACCCGGATTGAGCTCCACGAACGTATCGATTGCTGCGCTTCTGGCGGATTTGACCGATCGTGCCCTTCTTTTCCGTCGACCGAATATCTCATCTTCCTGGATGACGGCAACTTTCAAATCCGGAACGGAAAATCCGTGAGAAATCGATGCCTGTACGATGTTGACGTCGAAATCCTGGAGAAGATGCTCAACTCGAAGTTGCTGTTGTTTACTGTCTACACAAATCGTTACATCGTAGTCTGCCGATGCCATTTTCTCGATTTCGGACTTAAGATAATCGATATTACCAAAGTAGGAGTGGGGACCTTCATACGGAAATCTGATCCGCTGATCGTCGACATGCGCAGATTTTATCGCGGGAAACTTTACCGTACCCGATTGCTGCTCTATCAATGTGTCGAAGTTCCGCAGAACTCTGTCCGGGTGTGGCGCGAACCCCTCGCCTCGAGACCGTGCCTCTGCGTAGAGCCTGCGATACTCCTTGGCAAGCGCCTCAAACCCGGTCCGGATATGCTCGAAATGAAGTAAAAACAGCGCCGCGTCCTTGTCGATGTAGTCTATGAGCGTCGACGGTGTTTCGCCGAAACTCGCGCAATAGAGTAATTCCTCATACGGGACTCCACGACCCTCTCGAAGCGATTCGACGACATCTGATTTCGTTTCATCACTCAGCTTTGTACCGCTCATCAATTGTGAAATCCGCTCGATTCGTTCGTCGGTCCAAAACGCTTTTACTACCGGAACGAGCCTGATCGACTCGACGCCGGCTACCGAGGATTGTGTAATCGGGTCGAAAAAACGAATTGCCTCGATCCGGTCGAATTCGAAAACGAATCGAATCGGATTTTCGGTCCCGTGAGGAAATACGTCGACGACCTCTCCCCGTTGCGCATATTCACCGTGTACGCTCACACGAGGAACTCGAAGATAGCCGGCATCGGCGAGATATGCCCCGATTATCTCGGGGCTCGATTCATCACCGGTAGCTATCCTCCGGGTATTGCGCGCAAAGTCCTTCGGTGGTGGCAACGGCTCGAGAAACGCGCGAAGGGACGTAACGACTATCTCAGCCTCACCATCCTGAACGAGAGACAGCAATCTGTTTTCCTCTCCCGATGTTGCCGTCGATACCGATTGATCGGAATACGGAGCCGAACCGCTCCAGGGGAATCGATAGCAGTTCTCGGTCAGGTACGAAAAATCGGACGCGATAGCGGCCGCTTCCTTTTCCGTGGGAACGACAACGATGGATTTCCGGCCGCTTGAGGTGCCGAGTGCTTTGATAAGTAATACACTGTAGAGCCCCTCCGGGCCTTCGACCTCGACGTCGAATTCTTTCTCTCGGACCGCCTTTGCAAGAGTTTTATAGGGGCGCGTACCCGTGATTTGCTCAGTTAGCTTTTTTAGGAATAATGTTATCATTGTATCTTCCGACGATTATAATGGCGACTGTTATACGTATCGGAGCGACATGTTGAAAAAGCTGATATATCTTTTATGTCTATTCTTATGCATCGCGGCAACTGCGCAGGGACTCGAAACCGATGGTCTCGAGTTTACTATTCGCTTCTATGACAAGGCAATATACTTTCCCGACAGCCCCGTTTTTGTCAAGCTCGAGCTCTACAACAACGGCACCGACTCTATACGCTTCAATTTGGCGTCCGATCATGTATTCTCGATAGAATTTGACGTACGCACGGAGGGAAATAACCGACTCGAACCATCACGATCATATCTCGTAGCACGGGCATCGGACAAACCGGTATTTTATCGGGACATTACCCTCAAACCGGGCGACCGTTTCGGATTTGTCGAACAACTCGACGAGTATATCGTCACTCCCGATCCCGGATCCTACAGAGTCAGGGCCCGGTTTTATCCCTCACTCTACTCCTCTCCGACTGCGAGTTATATCGAGTCCAACACGCTTACGTTGACCGTCAATTCGGGTCAGGCGCAATCGGATCCTGAAGCGGTAATCGACAGAGATACCGGTCAAGAGCTCGTAAGGAACCCACTCCCTCCCGATGAGGTCGTTTCGTATATGCTCAGCGCCAGGCAACAGAGCAATTGGGAGAAGTTTCTTCTCTACATTGATATCGAAGAGCTGTATCTGCAGGACGAGGAACGTCAGGAACGGTACCGGAGGCTTTCAGACTCCGAACGAAGGACAACTCTGAGACGTTTCCGTGAATCGCTCAAACGCCGGGAAACCGAGGATCAATTTCTGACGATCCCCTCGAGCTTTCAAATACAGAAAACATGGTATACCCCTTCAGAGGGATACGTGATAGTGATTGAACGGTTCGACTATGGTAGTTATACGGAGGTGAAGGAGTTCACCTATTACCTGAGAAGGCTCGATACCGTTTGGCTGATCTACGACTATGAGATTGTAAATCTGGGCACCGAGTAGTTGGATGAAAGTACTCTTAGTAGCGGAAAAAGAACGAACACACGACATTCTCTCCAGCCACCTCCGACCGCGTGGTTTCGACTTTATTCATTATCGGAATCCCATCAAAGCGATGGATAATATCGATGAGATAGAACCGGATATCGTCGTATTCAGTGCCGAGGACTTTCCGCGTCATTGGAAACCGTTTCTGGCTTTTCTCAGGGGTGCGTATGAGCACCACAAAATCTCGTTCGTTCTTCTTTCGGGAGATGAGTTTCCCTTTGAAGAAGCTTCGAAAGCAAACCATCTCGGCGTAGCAGGAATTGTAAGAGAATCGGTAGATAATCGGAATGAGCTGCAGAAACTCGAAGAGCTCGTAACGCGCTACAGCAGTATGAAAGAGGAACGGCAGGACCTCCGTTATATTCCGGACAGCTACGACGACCTGGAGTTTCTGATTACGCATCCGACAAAACTCAGAATCATAACTGGGGTTCTATTCGATTTATCACCGGGAGGAGCAGCGTTTGTTCCCGATGATCCGAAGATTTCCTCGGATATTCCATCCGGAACGACGATTCCCGATTGCTCTCTGAAACTCGAACAGGAGTATCTTTCGATTCAATGTAAAGTCATACGAAACTCGGAGCGGATGGCGCTTCGTTTTATCGATCCGCCGGAAGAGCTTCAATCGAAAATCATTGATTTCATCGACAAGCGTGCCGAACGAGAGCTGAAGATGCTCCTCGAAGACAAATCGTAAAAGATTCTTTATACTATAACCGTTCACAGTTATGGAAGATGTCGTAAAGGTAGACGAGAGCTCGAGCATCGCGACCGAAACCGGGCGAAATATAGCGATGGTGAAAGTGTGGGTACGCAAGGGGAGCCTCGGTCTTCGATATCAACCGTTCGAGGTCGATGATCCGCCTCGATATTATCACGATAGCGAGATATTGCAGCAGGCGTTTTCATCCCAATAGACGAGTAATGGCATACACCACATCGAAAAACGGTATTGTTTTCTGCTCTTTGTGCCCGCATCACTGCGCCATACGCGACGGCAGTACAGGTGTTTGCCGTGTCCGAAAAAACGTGAACGGCACGCTTACGTTGCCATTATATGGAATGCTTTCGAGCATAGCTCTAGACCCAATCGAAAAAAAACCGCTGTATCATTTCCATCCGGGAGAACAGATTCTTTCGGTCGGTTTTTACGGATGCAATTTTCGATGTCCCTTCTGCCAGAATTACACGATTTCACAGCATGTGGCTCAGCATGCGACGGTCGTCCAACCTGAAGAGCTCGTTGATCTCGCCGAAGAACGTCGTTCATTTGCGATTGCATACACCTATTCGGAACCGCTGGTTCACTTCGAATACGTGCTGGAATCCGCACGAATCGCACGATCGAGAGGGATAAAGAACGTACTCGTGACAAACGGTTTTATCGAAGACGATCCGGCGAATGAGCTTTTCAGGTACATCGATGCAGCGAATATAGATATCAAAGCTTTTACCGATGAGTTCTACCGTGATGAAATTAAGGGTGACCTGGAACCGGTAAAAAGGATCATTCAGCTTGCGGCAAAAACGCTTCACGTCGAAGCCACAACGCTCGTCATACCCGGCAAAAACGACTCGGACGAAGAAATTGGGGCGATCGCCGAATTCCTCTCCGAGATATCACCGGATATACCGCTGCACCTATCCGCCTATTATCCGACATATACATACACGATTGAAGCGACGACACCGCAGACAATTCGACGGTTGACCGCCATTGCCGAAGAACAGCTTCGTTTCGTATACCCGGGCAATATCCCGGGTGGAGCCGATACGCGCTGCCCCGCATGCAATTCACTCGTCATAAAGCGGTCGGGATACTCGGTCCAAACCCCGGGCATGACGGATGGGTACTGCAGCTCCTGCGGTGAGCCGTTGTCGATTGTGCAATAAGAGTTGTGTTCACGGTTTCAGCGTTTTAGCGAAATCTGTTGACAAGAAACTCCGTTTTGGATAGGTTCATTTTCAATATTCCCCTGTAGCTCAGTTGGTAGAGCGGGTGGCTGTTAACCACTAGGTCGGCAGTTCGAGTCTGTCCGGGGGAGCTTGTTAAAGCCTTTCAGGCTAAGGATTTACGGCATCAGCCGTTCCGCCTGAAAGGCTTTTTTTGTGTCTGGTGGCGCCAGGGGTAGCACAGGGGTAGCAGAACTGTTCGCGAGGGTTATAATTGGAGGTGGAGCGAGTCATGAGTTATCCCTATAAATATCCGGAACCTTTCCTGCAAAACGGCAGAAAACTGTATATTTTCGACTACGTAGCGCCGGACGGATCGAGGAAACGACGTAACACCTATCGCGATACCAAAAAGGAAGCCAGGCAGGAGATCAGGACATTTCTCGACCGTCTCTACGATCCAAACGCCGTTGACGATGAGATTCGCCGGCAGACGTTCAGGCAGTATTCCGAACCATTCTTCGTTGAAGGAAAATGCCCGCGGGCGCACCGGCTACGAGGAGAACGGAATATCAGCGGTGCGGTGCACAACAAGAAGTCCCGGCGGTGGCTCGATCAATACGCGATGAAAGATCCGTTCGCCGATATCCCAGTCGTTCTGATCAAACGAAGGGACATCCTCGACTTGCGCGAGCGGCTACTCAAGAAAACCGGCGGCGAGAAGATCAATACGATCAACAAGGTCATCGACTCGGTGAAAACGGTCCTGAGCGAGGCGTATCTTCGGGAGGATATCGACCGAAATCCCGGCTACCGAATCGGCAAGCTCAGGTACGACAAGGAAGAACCGGGGATTCTCACGCCGGAGCAGATACGAGAGTTATTCAAGAATCGTCCGGGCCACTTCGCTTCGATACAAGCCTACGAT
>CAYLZA010000155.1:0-6362 GCA_964387575.1 uncultured Spirochaetales bacterium
GATGTCGATCCCGACCCGAACGGCTGTCCCTATTCGCGAACGAGGATCACCCCCGATCCTGATACGGTGGGCCATACGGCGGAATCGCTCGCCGCCGCACTGGCCGAAGGTGATCCGACGATCGTCGTTCGCGCGCATCACGTGGATGAGGGCTATTTCTATCTCGACACGATCGATATGGACGACGATGAGATCGAGTATTCCTGCCGAAGAATTCGCGAGTTGTGCTCGGACATCTCGAAATAGCGCCCGGGTACATCCGGAGCCTGGATTCAACGCCAATTCCGGACCGAATAACCTCGTTATCAGATAATCCGCTGATCATATCTCCGGAGGTTACCGAGTACTTTCCGAACATTTCGAGAAAGAGAATACGATTCTTATTACAGTATCGATGAAGCTCTTCTCCGTTGTAGACCACCGGCTCGTCCGCTTCCACCTGAATCAGCGGATGTAACCGCCGATTTTTTCTGAGCTCCGTGATTTCCGGTTGCCGCGGCTCGTCCGGTTTCGCAAACGGTTTGAATCGTCCCGATTTCGAGCGAAAATCCGGCGGTGGCCAGTCGGCAGGAGTTTCTTCCATCTGATCCTCGGAGATCAACCTTGTCCAGTTCGGATGTTTCTCGGCAACACCGGGACCGGGAGCATGAATGACAGCCAGATTTTTCTCCCGACACGCGGAAACGAGTGGTGCAAGCTGATCTCTAATCACCTGATCCGCCCGGGCCATCGTGTCTTTCAGATAATGCTTCTCCCACACATCGACCATAACCAGCGCCGCCGCATCCAGCGGTATCTCCCAGTCGAGATATGCGTAATCGGTATTCGTTTCCTTCCACTCTACGCCCGGTTCTACATGCCGGCGATAGTAGCGGGGATGAAATTTCATAGTTGCCATGATAATTCCTCTCCCATTCCGCAGAGGAGTATACTATACTGCCTTTACCATCTGCGATCTTCACAAGGAGCACCCGATGTCTTTTTGCACCGTCATTAACTGCATGGACGGACGCGTTCATCGGTAATGCGGTGACCTACCTGCGAAACGTGTACAAGAATCTCCATATCATCGGACTCTGGGTGGACGAAACCTGGAACGTGAATAAGCTCGACACTTGATCAAAGCTCGGAAAAATCGCTACGGTGACGCAAGGAGCAACCAAGGAACAACTATGGCAAAAACAACGTTGGGGGCGGTCGGAGATATTTCGTTCGCGATGCAAATGCAGAATCACCTCAGATCACAGGGCACGCAGTTTCCGTTCGAGCATGTCGTTTCCGAGCTGAAGAAGGCGGATGTACTTTTCGGCAATCAGGAGTCGGTGATGATACCCGACGATTTTCCACTCGAAAAAACCACCGGTAATCCGCTTCAAAGTCGTGATTTCGTTCTGGAATCTCTGCGCCCGTTGGGATTCGATGTTATGCACATGGCGTCCAATCATGTCCTCGATTGCGGAAGCCGTGGTTTGCTTCACACCGAAAAATGCATACGTTCGATCGGTGCACAACCGCTTGCGGCAGGTAAGAATCAGGAAGCGGCACGGGAGCTTCGTATCGTCGAAAAAAACGGGACCACAATCGGTTTTCTCGGATATCTTCAGTCCGGCGATTGGGTGCTCGAGGGCGGAGGAGGGCGCATCGCCTTTCTCGATCTCGATGATGTTACATCAGACATCGCAAAGTATCGTGATCAGGTCGATGTCATCGTGGTAAGCATTCACGGAGACATCGAGTTTCAGCCTGCCCCGAGCATGCCCCGATTGAATCTGTGCAGAGCCATTGCCGACGCGGGTCCTGATCTGATTCTGTGTCATCATCCACACGTTCCTCAGGGAGTCGAAACGCGGGGAGGGTGCATAATTCACTACAGCCTTGGAAACTTTTTGTTCGATATCACCGGTTATCAGCTCGACAACACCGACAACGTTAGTCGAAGCCATATTTTTTATGCGGATATAGAAGACGGTAAGATTACCGGGTGGCGCAGGCGCTACTTCCGTCTCGATCGTGAATATGGACGGCCATGTCCACTTTCGCCGGCGGAACAGGAAGATGAAGAGAAATATTATCGAGAGCTCGACGCACTACTCGAAAATCCGGAACGCCTCAGCGAGCTATGGCACGAGAATTGTCTGAGACGTCTCGCGCGCACGCTCGAAAGAATCAGGAATGAATCCGAAATCAGCCCGATGCAGTTTCTGCACAAATACGGAAAAAGCCTTTTCGGGGATATGTCTCACGAATACCTCGACGGCCTGTATGAGATTGCCCGTAACGACTATCTGAAACATGCCTACGCCGATTTCGAGTATAAGCGGCCACACGCGGCGTACGATTGATAAAATCCTTGCGTCCCGCCCCGCTACAGCGTACGATAAGAGCGATCGAGGAGAGGTGAATGAATGCAGAATCGTACATCGCTGATGTGCTGGAGACGGTGTGCCGTCGAAATGGGGGAGAGAACGAGTTTATTCAGGCAGTACAGGAGGTGCTCGAGTCGCTTAGACCGCTGCTCAAGGACCGGCCGGAGTATCATGAAAACGGGATCCTCGAGAGGATCGTCGAACCGGAAAGGCAGATTATGTTTCGCGTTCCATGGGAGGACGATCACGGGAACGTTCGGGTAAACCGTGGATTCCGATTCGAGTTCAACAGCGCTATTGGTCCCTATAAAGGTGGGCTCAGGTTTCATCCGAGCGTCAACGCGAGTATTCTCAAGTTCCTCGGATTTGAGCAGATATTCAAGAACGCGCTGACTACGCTTCCGATGGGAGGTGGGAAGGGAGGTTCCGACTTCGATCCGAAGGGAAAGTCGGACCGTGAAGTGATGAGATTCTGCCAGTCGTTTATGACTGAATTGCAGCGTCATATCGGAGCGTACACCGATGTTCCGGCGGGTGATATCGGTGTCGGTGGAAGGGAAATCGGATTTCTCTTCGGACAATACAAGCGAATCAAAAACGAGTTTACCGGTGTGCTCACCGGCAAGGCTCTGAACTGGGGTGGCTCGCTGATCCGCCCTGAAGCGACAGGATACGGTGCGGTCTATTTTGCGAAGGAAATGCTTCGCACGAGAAATGAATCGCTGGAAGGCAAGGTGTGTACGGTTTCGGGCTCCGGCAATGTTGCCCAATATACCGCCGAGAAACTCATAGAGCTCGGAGGTAAGGTTGTGACGCTGTCGGACTCGAATGGAACGATATACGACGACGACGGAATAGATAGTGAGAAACTGGCATACGTCATGGAGCTGAAAAACATCAAACGCGGGAGAATCCGGGAATACGCCGAGGAGTTCGGTGTGGAATATATGGAAGGAAAGCGCCCGTGGCAGGTTCCGTGCGATTGTGCATTTCCGAGCGCAACGCAAAACGAAATCAGCGGGAAAGAGGCAAAGACACTCGTCGAAAACGGGTGTACGCTCGTTTCCGAAGGCGCGAACATGCCGAGCACACCAGAAGCGGTCGATGTATTTCTCGAAAACGGCGTGCTCTACGGTCCCGGAAAAGCCGCTAATGCCGGCGGAGTTGCGACATCGGGACTGGAGATGACGCAGAACTCAATGCATTTACAGTGGACACGAAAGGAAGTCGACGACCGGCTGCGTGGTATAATGACCGAAATCCACGAAGTCTGCGCCCGGACCGCCGAGGAATACGGGGTACTGGACAATTATGTGGTCGGCGCGAATATCGCCGGATTTATGAAGGTTGCCGATTCGATGCTCGATCAGGGGCTGTTCTGAGACCGCTGCGGTATACTCGACGTTCCCGCGTCACCCGGGGGGCGGTGGAGTTGCAGAGGCGACGGGAGAAACTGAATGCCAAAGCATAAGATGCTATTGAGCACCGGGCTTCCGAATCTCGATCGGGTTTTCCGGGGGATCATGGCGGGCGACAATATCGTCTGGCAGGTGGAGTCGGTAGAGGACTATGCCGAGTTTGCAGCACCGTACGTCGAATACGCAAAGCAGAATCGGCAGAAACTCATCTATTTCAGATTTACGAACGATCCTGCGCTTGCACGCGCCGAAGATGGTGTGAATATCCGCGAAGTGCGTCCCGAAGACGGTTTTGAGCCCTTCGTCACCGATATATATCGGACGATAAACGCCGAAAGCCGGGGAACGCTCTATCTGTTCGATTGTCTTTCGCAACTCGCGCCGGACTGGAACAGCGACCGGATGCTCGGTAACTTCTTTATGTTGATCTGCCCGCATCTCTACGATCGCGCGGCAATCGCGTATTTCTCGATATTCCGCAATTACCACTCGTTTCACGCGGTACGCCCGATCAGCAATACTACGCAGATTCTCGTGGATGCATTCAAGCGACGCGGGCGAATGTTTATCCAACCGATGAAAGTTCAGTACAGACATTCATCCACGATGTATACACTCCACGAACGTGATCAGGACGATTTCATCCCGGTTACACGGAGCGCCGTTATCACCGAGACGCTCAGCGGTGTCCCCTGGTCACGTTCGGATTCGCAAAGCAATACGCTCGGCGTCTGGAGTAAAACCTTTGCGGAGGCGTCTCAGATCCAACTCGAGCTCGACCAGGGGCTGGATGTAGAGGACAAGGCGGACGAATACTTCAAACGCATTATCCGGATGCTCATAAGCCGTGAGGAACGCGTGCTCAGACTCGCGGAGCAATACTTCACGCTCAAAGATCTGCTCGAAATCCGGGCACGGATGATCGGTACCGGATTGATCGGCGGAAAAGCGGTGGGTATGCTGCTTGCACGAAACATTTTGTCGAAGACCGATCCGAAGTGGGACGAATTACTCGAGCCGCACGATTCGTTTTTCGTCGGTGCGGATGTTTTCTACACCTATCTCGTGCAGAACGGCTGCTGGTGGATGATGCGGAAGCACAAGGAGGATCCAGACGCCGAGGATGAATCGGAAACCGCACGACGTAGAATCCTTGCCGGGGAGTTTCCCGACTATATCGTCACTCAGTTGACCGACATGCTCGACTATTTCGGTCAATCGCCGATCATCGTCAGATCGAGCAGCATACTGGAGGACAATTTCGAAAACGCATTCGCCGGGAAGTACGAGAGTGTTTTCTGCGCCAACCGGGGAGGTCAGTTCAAACGTCTCGAGGATTTTCTCTGCGCGGTTCGTACGGTGTACGCAAGCACGATGGGAGAGGATGCCGTTCAATACCGGACGAAACGGGGACTCCACAAGCACGACGAGCAGATGGGGCTCCTGATCCAACGGGTCAGCGGCTCCACATTCGGGAATCTCTTCTTCCCGGAAGCCGCAGGCGTCGGCTTCAGTTTCAATCCCTACGTCTGGAACAAGGAAATCGATCCGGAGGCAGGTGTCGTCCGAATCGTGTTTGGCGTGGGAACGAGAGCGGTAGAGCGATCGGACGACGATTATACACGGGTCATAGCGCTCAACGCACCGACGTCCCGACCGGAATCCGATTCCGATGCGGTCCGGCAATACGCGCAACACCGTGTGGATGTCATCGATCTTGAAACGAATCAACTTGCATCGAGCAACTTCGAGGATGTTATGAAACGATGCGAGGGGGTTGCATTCGATATGTTCGCAAGTCGCGACACCTCCCTCGAGCGGCGAATGCGTCGTACCAATTCGACGCCCGCATTCTCATGGGTGCTGACGTTCGATCGACTTCTAAAGGAAACACCTTTTGTCGAGGACATGCGGCACATGTTTTCGATTTTGGAAGATGCGTATAAACATCCGGTTGATGTCGAGTTCACGCTCAATTTTTTTGGTGAAGACACCTACCTCATCAACGTCGTTCAGTGTCGCCCGCTCCAGATTCAGGGATCGGGAGGTGATATTACGACACCTGCCGATATTACGTCAGATCGGGTGATTCTCGAAGCAACCGGTGCGGTCATAGGGCAGAGCATGTTTCTCGATATCGACTGGATCATCTACGTCAATCCCACTGTCTACGGAGAGCTCCCCGATCAGGCACGATATCAGGTGGCACGCACGATCGGAGATGCCGTCCATCATCAGAAGCTCGAACGGGCAAAGATCATGCTTCTCGGTCCCGGCCGGTGGGGAACTAAAACACCCTCTCTCGGAGTGCCGATCAGCTTTGCCGAGATCGCGCCCGTTTCGGTTCTGTGTGAAATCGTCGCAATGCGTGAGAACCTGATCCCCGATGTTTCGCTCGGGACGCATTTTTTTAACGAAATGGTGGAGAACGATATGCTCTATCTCGCGCTTTTCCCGAAACAGGATCAGAATTGCATTGATGAAGCATTTTTCCTCCAAAGCCTGCAAAACCGTCTCCGGGAGCTTCTGCCGGATGATTCGGAGTGGGAGCAGGTCATTCACGTCGGAAGAACGGCGG
>CAYLZA010000155.1:6372-6456 GCA_964387575.1 uncultured Spirochaetales bacterium
GACAAATCGTCAGAATCGCCTCGAACACCCTCGAACAGCAGGTACTCTGCTATCGGGTATAGCTCGCCGTCATGATGACTGGGT
>CAYLZA010000156.1:0-5022 GCA_964387575.1 uncultured Spirochaetales bacterium
CCTCTAATTCCTTCAAAGCATCCGCATCAGGGTCAACAGCAAAGACCTTTCCTTCAGGAAACGTTTTTTTCAACACGACATCTGTGCTGATCCCTTTACCGGCCCCCAAGTCCATCACCTGTTCACCACATTGAATGCCGGCACGTTCGCATAACCATTCTGCAAACGGCCTGAATGCCGAATCAAACAGATCGGCCGGGTTATTATTCATAATTTGCCTCCTTGATAGCTACTCATACTGGTTAGCTTCATTATATTGGTTTTTTGGCAATATTAGCAATAACAAGAGTGTTTTCAATACATATTTTCGGCAGGTCGTTTATGACAAATAAAGACGGCTATATGGCAGCCGAATAGTGTATGTAGAGGTCTGCCCGGTTCCTCCCTGCTGGTCTATCAGGCTACGAGAATCGCGCGAACGATATAATACACGCCGGCGGAGCCGGTAAGGACCCCCAGGAGGATTCGGAGAAACCGCTCCGGAACATGATGCCTTGTTTTCGATGCCAACCAGGAACCGATAACGGCACTACCGGCAACGAAAAAGCTCCAGCCCCACTCCGGCATGATTGACCGTCTCCCGGTAAGCGGAAGAATGACGACGTAACCGAATACGCCGATTACCGAAAGTGAGACGATATACGGAATTGATATCTCCGGTATCGAGGTCATATCCATTCTGAAAAGAAGTATGAGCATTGGAACGAGCAGAAAACCACCTCCCACGCCGATTATCGTCGAAAACAATGCAATCACCATACCGAGGATCATCATCACCATCGGCGCTCTCGTAATCAAGCTACGGTTACGATCGGCGTGCTCACGAGCTTTTTCAGGAGATGTATCGAGAGTGTATGCGGCAAACCACATATTCGCCGATAGTACGATGAGCATAATACCGACGAATGGGGCAAACGATGCGGAATCGGCGAAAAACGTTGCGCGTAGAATCGGTCCCGCGATTCCACCGGGTATCGCACCGGCGCAGAGAAACCCCGTTTGTTTGCGGATACGGGATTCGCGATTCCTTCTTCCTGATATCGCTCCGAGAGGACCCAGGAAGCTCTCGACCTGCACGGTCGGGCTCAAGTTTACGGACTCAAACCCGAGCACCGACATGTAGAATGGTACCGAAACAGCTCCGGTCGCCTGGCCGACGAGCGCCATTATATAGCCTGCTATGAGACCGTAGGGGAAAAAGAACCAGAATGGTACATGCGCGTCGGTACCGGACAGCGGTACTCCGGCGGAGCCGCCGATAACGAATCCGTGCTGCAGCAAGCTTGCGCAGATCCCGAGAACGAAGAGCGTCGCTGAGAGAGGTAGTTGCCGACAAACGAGCTCGCGCCGGAGCGATTTATCATTGCGTTTGATCACATCAAGCCTATACCATAGTTATCGGAAATACTCCGCGAAATCAAAATCTGAATCAGATTTTGATTTCGTATACGCCGATTGCGTTGACAAATTTGATCCCGATTCGTAGAGTTAGCGGCCTGGTCGGGGAAGAATCTCCGAGCGATCGAGCCTCGGGCGCACTGTACATGTTTACGATAGCTCTTCGGAATCTTAATTGATAGTATGGGGGAATAAAGGAGTTACAGGTGATCGACATTCAGAGAATCAGAACTGCACCGGAAGAAGTCCGGAATGCACTACTAAAACGGATGGATGAAATCGACTTCGCCCCGCTACTCGAATGGGACGAGCAACGAAGACGCCTTATCGGCGAATCCGAATCGCTCAAGGCGCGACGTAATACTGTTTCGTCCGAGATACCGAAGCTCAAAAAAGAAGGAAAGGATGTCGGCAAGCTCATATCCGAAATGAAGGAAGTTTCCGGAAAAATAAAGGAGCTCGATACCTCGCTCGAAGAGACCAGGAATAGGATACATGAGTTTCTCGTTGCCCTCCCGAACATTCCGGATGACGATGTCCCCGCCGGCGGTAAAGAGAGCAATCAGGTTGAACGGACCGAAGGTGCCGCTCCCGAATTTACGTTTGAGCCGAAAAACCATGTCGATCTGGTAACGGACCTCGGGATGATCGACTATGAACGTGGGGTGAAGCTCGGAGGCAACGGATTTTGGCTTTACCGCGGGATCGGCGCGCGGCTCGAATGGGCGCTCCTCAATATGTTTATCGAAACTCATCAGCGCGACGGCTATGAGTTCATCCTCCCGCCTCATCTTCTCGTCGATCAATGCGGGTATACGGCGGGGCAATTTCCGAAGTTTCGTGACGATGTATACCACCTGCAAAGCGATGAGGAAGCGCAAACTCACTTTCTTCTTCCGACAGCGGAGACCGCCCTGATCAATTTTCATCGTGACGAGATTCTCGCTGAAGGGGAGTTGCCGAAAAAATATTTTGCCTATACTCCGTGCTATCGTCGTGAAGCCGGGAGTTACCGTGCGCAGGAACGGGGAATGATTCGCGGACATCAGTTCAACAAGGTCGAGCTGTTTCAGTTTACTACTCCTGCGGATTCTCCGAGAGCCTTGAAAGAGCTACTCGAGCAGGGCGAAAAGCTCGTGCGTGAGCTCGGACTCCACTATCGGGTCTCAAAGCTCGCCGCTAAGGATTGCAGCGCATCGATGGCGAAAACATACGACATCGAAGTGTGGATCCCGAGTATGTCCGAATACAAAGAGGTGAGCTCCGCATCAAACGCGCGGGAGTTTCAGGCGCGACGGGGTAATATTCGATACAAGCCGACCGACTCAAAACGAAATGAGCTTATTCACTCACTCAACGCCTCCGGGCTTGCCACGAGCCGGGTACTCCCTGCAATCGTCGAGCAGTTTCAGCAGGCGGACGGTAGCGTAGCACTCCCGAAGGTTCTGGCAGATCGATTGGGAACCGATCGTATTACGCCGGTGAAGTAGTCTTGCACCGAACCGGGCCGACATATCGCGCTATCCGGTAAGAAGTGAGGTCAGCCAGGGAATACCGATAAAAGTTCCGACGGCGCTACCGACGCTCGAGAAGAAGAAAACAATGAGGATATGGGTGATCCGATTTCTGTAGAATCCGCGAACGGTCGCCAGATCGTCCTGGAGCGACTCGAAATCCTTTACTCTCGGTTTTCTCACCACCGATTCGAGAATACCGGAAACAAAACCCACTCCGATCGTAGGATTCATCGATGTTATCGGGGCCGCAAGAAACGAAACGATCACCGTTACCGGATGGGCGAGTGCGGCAAGCGCCCCGGCGGCGGAAAGCGTCCCGTTGACCAGGATCCAGAGCCAGAGCATCGATATCCCCTCCTGCCATCCGGAGCGGAAAAAACCGGCAATCAACAATCCGGCGACAATCGCCGGGATAATCCAGGGGATGATTCGACTGAGCTTCGAAGGGGCGGGAATCTGATCGATTTCTCCGAGATCGGTGGAAACGCTTCCCTCGTGAAGCTCTCCGAGACGTTTCACTATCCCTTCCAGGTGACCGGCGCCGACTACCGCGAGCACGCGATTCCCGCTACTTTCGTAGATTTTCGTAGCCAGAAAACGATCACGCTCGTCGATGAGTACTTCCTTGACCGACGGTAGATAGGAAGCAAGCTCCTCCATCATGTCTTCGAGTGCGTTTTTTGCCTTCAGTTTTTCAATATCTTCATCGGAGAGTTTTTCTTTGGCAAAAACCGAGCTCAGCAAGGCCGCGAGCATCTTGTTTTTGCTCCACAATCCGGCACGTTTCCAGGCCCGCCGCAAAGTTATCTGTATCTCCCGGTCGCAAAAGGAAAACGGAATCTGCTCTTCACGTGCCACTTCTATCGCTCTTTTCATTTCCTCACCCGGTGTAATTCCGAGGTCCACACCGATGCGTCTCTGAAACGAGCTCAAAACGAGATTCGCGAGCAGCAGAAATCCTTTGCGTTGTTTGATAACTTCGTAGATATTGAGGCTTTCCCAGTTTGTCCCTTTATCGAGTGATCGGTATCTCGACTGATCGATTTCGACACACACCCGATCGGGTTTTTCTTCCCGAATCGCCTCTTCGACTTCCAAAACGCTCTCTCTCGAAACATGAGCCGTTCCGATGAGTATAAACTCCCGGTCTCCCAACGACAATCGTCGGATGTTCTCTCGTTCTTCAGCCATAGTGCTACCGTTCGAAACGCTCGAGCTCCCATGAAGCCAGCCGTTTCTCTATCATCCCGACATATCCTTTGTCCTCCACTTCCATGAAGTATTTGTGCGCGATCGAAACGCGGTCCTTTATGTAGTTGTATACCGCAAGATAATACAGCATCTTCGTTTTCAGTTTTTTGTCGGACTCTTTGCTTACTGCATTGGTGATATAGCCGTCGTACCCGTTCTCCATCAAAAAACGAGCCATATCGTAGGAAAGAGTGTCCCGTTGAAACGAACCGAGGACCGAAGAAAGATACTCTTTTGCCTTCTCCGGATTTTCGTCCCGGATATCGGCAACCGCCGTAAGAAGCGGATACGATATCATTTCGTCGTCATACTCGAAAGCTTTTTTCAGATACTGTTTTGCGCGTTGCCACTCTTCCTCCATGTAGAGCAGCACGCCGAGCGAACCGTACACATGATAGTAATCCGGCCGTTGTTCGAGAACTTTCAGGTAATCGTCGATCGCCTGCGTGCGTTTCCCCTGTCGGTCGTAAATCCCGCCCCGGTAAATATAGGCATAAAAATAATCGGGATCGATTGAAATAGCTTTGTTGAAATCATCAAGCGCGCCCGAGGTATCTCCGATACCGAGAAGGCGAACGCGCCCGCGGTCGAGATAATGCCAGTAAAAATCCGGATTGAGCTCAAGCGCCTCGGTAAGATCCGCTTCCGCACCTCGGTAATCGTCGATCGCCATTTTTGCCCGACTCCGGTCGACATACGCAAAATCATATTCAGGCTGTTGTTCGATTGCATCATCGAGCACATCGATCGCCTCCTCCGGTTGATCGTTCCGGAGCAATGCGTTCCCATATCCGATCAGGGCTACGAGGTTTTCCGGTTCTAATTCGAGACTCTTTTCGAACGTGCCGACGGCGGC
>CAYLZA010000156.1:5032-6450 GCA_964387575.1 uncultured Spirochaetales bacterium
GTTCTTTTTCTGCAACTGGATTTCACCGAGCGACGCAAGAGCTCGAGCATCTTCGGGATCATGTTCCAACGCTTCATTGAGCAGTGCTTCCTGCTCATCGATGTTCCCGGATACTTCTTCGATGAGTGAAAGATTGTAGAGGGCGTCCACGTTTCCCGGTTCATCAGATAAAATCGATTCGAGCTCTCCCCGGGCTTCATCGAGCTTTCCGGCAGCCATCAATAGACTCGTATAAAGAACCTTCGTTTCCGTATCGGTGGGATTTTCCGAATACGCTTTTTCGAACTCCGCGATCGCACGCTCTACGTTGCCGAGGGCTACCGCCGCACCGATAGCATTATACACCTGCTCATCCGTTATCTCGGGCTCCGGTACGGTAATATCCGGTTCGGGTTCCGCAGTTGCCACCTCGGTGTCCTCGCGTACCGGGTCATGGACGCATCCGATAAGCGCCGCGATAATGATCAGCATCGTCGGGAAAAGGATCTTCATAGTAATGAGTTGATAACATGAAGCGAGGTTCATGGACAAGATGCTGTGCGTGCTGTTTTTGCGTTGCACACATAATAGGCCGTTGATAGAATAAGCGTGCCGATGAACAGCCGTGTACCCTTACCGTACTATCTCATCCCTTTAGTCTATGTGCTGATAATTGCCGGGCTTTTGTTTGCTCGTTTCGGGGGAGGAACCCGGATTCGCGAAGAGGCGGGAGAATGGATCCTTTACGCAAAAGCGCCGTCCCGTTACGGGGACGGATCGGTCGACCGGAGCACGTTAACCGTCTCGTACCGAGATGTCGGTTTCGCACTCGACTCATCAGGCGGAGTTACCGTTGCTTCCCGGGACGGAACGGAGAAGCAGATCGGTTTTCGTGATTTTGACGTTGCCGGCTCCAAAATAACGCTTCGATTCGACGGCGGTGGAAGCATCGTGTTTCGAAGCTCGGGAATACCGACGGAATCGATTGCTGCGACCGACACGGGTAAATCGATGGAGGGTTCGGTTGCTGAAATCGTGCTCGAAGGAGAATGGGGCGGCCGTGACTATTCGGTACTGTTGCCCGTTTCGGCGAGTTTTGAAACATCCGGTGATACTTCGATTCCCGTCCGTAGATCCGACGACGTTGTTCTCGCCCCGGCAGAAACCAGTGCGATAGACGTTGAGAACGGGACTGTTTCATTGTCGGCGAACGGCGGAAACGGCGTTGCATTACGCTTGCTTCCGCGGGAAGTAGTTTCGAATACGGCGACGTATTGGCTCGAAACCGTGTACGAGTTTTCCGACGCGAATATAGTATCCGATCGAATCGACTCGTTTCTGACGGACACGTATAGCGGATGGAGAACTTCACGTTACAACTCGGCCGAGCGGAGCTGGAAGTTTTTCGACGGCTCGCTCGGGTTCGATGATGTCCTTTT
>CAYLZA010000157.1:0-6449 GCA_964387575.1 uncultured Spirochaetales bacterium
CAAAGGAACGAATTCGGTGGGTGTTTACGCGTTTTACCGTCAGACCACGCGGGATGGTTCGGCTCGCCCCCGATACCGATCCGGTCGGAACGTGGAATGCAGGATATCGATACCACAGCGACCGCATTCGTTGCTTCAGCCACATTCATGCATGGCAAATCGGCGGAGTTCCGGTTATGCCCGCCGTACGGATACCGGAACGGATCGAAGGGTTCGACACCTTTTCCCAACAATTTCGTCACGAAACCGAATCCGCAAAACCCGGATATTACCGGGTACGGCTCGAGCGAGATGCGATCAGCGACATACACGTAGAGCGAACGGGAAACAGAACGATCCGTGGTTATGTGGAAAACGAAGCGACGAGAAGAAGAAAGCATCGATGTCCACTCGAAACAACGGACCGGATAAATTCTATATTCGTTCATCCTCATTGAATGGAAAACCGCTCACACATCCATGGATATTTCACCGCGACGTCGCCGCGGGTGCGCACGTCGAGCTGCAGCTCGACGATAAACCGAACGAATCATGGGGAGAGCGTTAAAACCTTTTGGTGGTCGATATTTTCAAGATGCTCTACAATGGTAATGTATGAAGCAACCCAATGTGATTCTTATCATTACCGATCAAATGCGCGGTGATTCGCTCGGATGCTATGGGCATCCCGCGGTTCAATCGGCGAATATCGATTTTCTCGCCTCTCGGGGAACACGTTTCGAGCACGCCTATTCCGCAGTTCCGTCGTGCATACCGGCACGTGCAACGTTGTGGACCGGGCAGAATCAATGGCACACGGGTATCCTCGGTATGGGGAGCGGCCAGGGACCGATGCCGAACGACTACCCGCACACGATCGCCGGCGAGCTTTCCCGCGCAGGATATCGAACTCACATGGTCGGCAAAGGGCATTTTCACCCGTCACGAACCTCCATGGGTTTCGAGTCGACCGAGGTAGACGAGTCGGGCCGGATGGAGCGGGACGGATTCGGCGATGATGATTATCGACGATGGTTCAAGCAGCATGCCCCGTCACACATCACCCCCGATGATCATGGGGTATTCTGGAACTCATGGCACGCACGACCGTGGCATACCGAAGAATCGCTCCATCCAACTTGGTGGACGATGAGACGGGCAATCGATTTCCTCGATACGCGCGACGGAGAACGGCCGTTTTTTCTCAATATTTCGTTCGCGCGTCCACACTCCCCCTATGTTCCGCCTCGTTACTATTTCGATCTCTATAACGAACGGTTTCTTCCCGCTCCGGATGTCGGCGAATGGGCCTCGATGCACGATGATCCCGAGGAAGCGGCGGATCCGAATGCCTGGCGCGGTCACATGAGCGACGAGCAAATCCATCGCGCCCGGGCGGGTTATTATGGTGAGATCTCTTTTATCGATCAGCAAATAGGACGGCTGATCAACTATCTGTTTCGATTCGATAGAGAAGCGTACGAGAATACCTGGTTCGTGTTTCTCTCGGATCACGGTGACATGCTCGGCGATCATAATTTGTGGCGAAAGACATACGCGTATGAAGGCAGTGCACGTGTGCCGCTTATCGTCACGCCGCCGAAGGCGGAGCAGAACGCCGCAATTCGGGTTTCCGAAAAACCGGTAGAGCTCAGAGACGTAATGCCCACGATCCTCGAAGCCGCAGGAATAGAGGTTCCTTCTACGGTGGATGGAGACAGCCTCCTGCCGTTGTGCAGAGGAACCGGGGAATCGTGGCGAAGCTATATCCATGGCGAGCACTGCTGGTGCTATGGCGCCGATCAGGAAATGCAGTATGTTACCGACGGAAAACGCAAATTCGTCTGGCTTCCGAGAATCGGCGTTCGGCAGTTTTTCGATCTCGAAGAGGATCCGGGGGAGCTTTCGGATCTGATAGACGAACCGGACCGATCCGACGAAGTCGCCCGATGGGAGTCTCGACTCGCGGAATCGCTCGAAGCGAGGGAGTGCGGTTGGACCGAAAACGGTCGTCTTGCCGCCCCGTCGGATAAACCGCTCATTTCGCCGTGGAAGGAGAAGCGCCGCACCGAGTGAATCGTATCGGCGGCGTTATCACACGCCCTACTCGCCGGAGTCCGGCTCAGAGATGCGTATGTGTTTTGCATATCGAACCGGTATATCGATTCGGTTGGTCGCAGGCCGCCCGGAGGACCCCGACGCTGCTTCAATGACGAGACGATCTTCGTCTTGATCTTCGATCGTACACGTTGTTCCGGGAAGAAGATCGTTTTTCGCGAAAAACTCGAGAAGCCCTTCGGTCGTCTCACCCACTTCGGTAACACGGACGATCATCACGGTCTCACCGGTCCCGACGTTCATCAGCGTCGGCGCATCCAGCAATTTTTTTTCGTCTTTCGACCCGGGCATCGGATTACCGTGAGGACAGGTCGACGGTTTTCCGAGCCGGTTAAAAAGGTGTTCTTCGAGCTCGGAGGAAAGCGCATTTTGCAGCCGTTCAGCCTCTTCATCGACCGAATTCCAGGAGACGCCGAGCTCATCGACGAGCATCCGCTCGAGCAGATAGTGGCGTCGTATAGCGCGCTCGGCGAGCTTGCGCCCTTCTTCGGTCAACCCGATCCCGTTGTCCGAATCGTTATAGACGAGCTTGAGCCGCGCCAGCCGGCGTAACGCCTGTGTCACCGCCGGTGGAGACACACCGAGTCGTTCGGCTATCCTCGCACCAACGACCTGTGCCTTATCGCGGATCAAAAAATATATTTGAATGAGATACTCAACCGCCGCCGGAAAATGATTCGATAGTTCCTGCAGCCGTTCGGCGACATTCGGTTCCGCCCCGTTTTTATCATTCGTGCCTGGACTCATAGACTCCGCCTTACATGTTTCATGTGTACCGTGGTGAATATACTACGCGCTGAATCTCAGAAGCCATTTTTTCGGGCACGCGGCGATGACCGCATCGCCTTCTCCTATAGTTACATGTGCCGGGGCATATGCGGTGATACATCGGCCGTCTTCGGGGTGTTTACCGTTAAGCAATTCACAGCGAATCTCCTGATACTCGCCGAGAAACCGGCGCTCGGCAACGACTCCCCGATAGGTCAAACAGTTTGGATACACTTCGTCGTTGTGCGTCGCTATGACTACATCCCGAGGTCGTATACAGAGCAGTTCGTCGGTATCATCGGTCGATATATCCGAATCGGAGCTTCGTTTCCGGTTTCCCGACGAATCAGCTTTTGCGACAACCGCCGCATTCGCCGGAAAATCGTTTACCGGAAGCTCATTCAGCGGACCGAAGAACTCGGCGACATACCGCGAATGGGGGTACTCGTATACTTCACGGGGCGTCCCGATCTGAAGAATCGTGCCTTCATTCATGATCGCAATACGATCCGCTATCGCAAACGCCTCCTGCCAGTCGTGGGTAACCATAATCGCGCTCGTTCGCTCTGAGCGGATCAATCGCTCCACATCGTGCAGCAAACGGAACCGAAGCCCCACGTCGAGATTATTAAACGGCTCATCGAGAAGGAGGACCCGCGGTTTCGGCGCTACCGCACGAATCAGCGCGACCCGTTGAGCCTGACCGCCTGAGAGCTGATGCGGATATCGGTCTTCCAGGTCCGAGAGCGCGATGAGATCGAGCAGCTCATCTATCCGATCATTTCTCGCCTTCCTGGTCATACCTTTCAATCCAAATGCGATATTCTCGCGGACCGTAAGATGCGGAAACAACGCATGCTCCTGAAACACGAGCCCCGTCGGCCGATTGTTTGCGGGAGTACCGCGGCCGCGACGCGCAACGTCCTTACCTTCGATTCGAATGAGCCCCTCGTCGGGCAACTCGAAACCGGCGATCAACCTGAGCGTCGTCGTCTTTCCGCATCCGGAAGCTCCAACAAGCGAAACGATTTCGCCGCGGTCAACCGAAAATGTGACATTGGAAACCGCTGCACGTTTCTGGCCGGAAAACACACGAGTCAAACCACGACATTCGACGGCCTTCGATTTTGCGCGGTCAATCGAGCTTCTTTTCGGTTCACTATTTCCAGACGAACGACCGGCAAAATCGAGATTGTCGTGCCTAAACCCGTTCACCGATATACTATGGCCGCGCCGCATTGTTACCTCCTATAACGCGTTCGAGAACAAAAACCGCGATGCATCCGACCGCGACGAGAATCAACGCAGGAATCGATGCCGCCACCAACCGCTCATCACCCGCGAATCGAAATGTCGTGGTGGCGAGTGTTTCAAAGTTGAACGGCCTCAGTACCAGCGTCAACGGAAGCTCCTTGAGAGCATCAACGAAAACCAGTGCAATTGCACCAACCACCACGCGCCACATTGACGGAAGCTCAACGCGGACAAGTGCCGTGAAATTGCCGGCGCCGAGACTCAATGCAGATTCACGGACACGACCACCGGCGAGATCGAATCCGGCTTGCGTCGGATGAAACGCAACTCCGAGAAACCTGACGAGATATGCACCGAGCAACAGTCCTATCGTTCCGATCAGCATTACTCCAGGAATCTGTTGAGTCACAAGACGCGCAAACTGAAGCATTCCGACTGCGATAACCGCACCGGGAATTGCGTAACCTATGGTTGCAAGCTGAGCCAATGAGCTTCCCACTTTGCCGGGAAGCCTTCGCGCCTGATGCGAAAGAAAGAGCGTAAACACGGTGATGAGCACCGCGGCCCCCGAGGCAAGCCCCCCGCTGCGTGCAATCCGGGCGAGTAAACCCGATATTTCCTCGTCTCCGGCGTAAACCGCCCATCCGAGAAGACGGCCGATGGGAATGAGAAATCCGATCACTACCGGAACTACGGAAATCGTCCCGGCGAGCAACGCGTACCTCCCGCTGAGCCGCCTCGGAACGGGCGTTCCTCCTCTGCGTACTTCTGCGGCATACCGAGCTCTCCCGCGCGAGAGACGCTCGGCAACGAGCAAAGCGAATACGAGAAGTAATACCAGAATAGAAAGCTGGAGCGCAGCCTGAACATCGGCAAGAGCAAACCAGGCACGAAAAATACCGGTTGTAAGGGTGCCTACACCAAAATGAAGCGGAGCGCCGTATTCATTCAGCGTCTCCATCATCACGAGAGCAGCTCCGCCGACGAGTGCGGGTCGCGAGATCGGCACGCCGAGTCGATAGACGAGAGGAAGCTCCCGTGAAAGCGCGCGTCCCGCTTCGAGCATACGCGCTCCCTGACTCTCGAACCAGTTTCTGACCGTCAGATAGACGTACGGATAAAGCGTAAATGATGAAACGAGGATCAGTCCGGGAAGATTTCGGATCGAAACATACGATGGAGAGTCGGTCGAGCCGACGAACACTCGCTGAATCCAAAGCCAGACTCCATTTATCGACCCATCGTAAGCGAATACGCCTCCATAGGCATACGCGCTTACATACAACGGGAATGCCAGCGGCAACACCAACGCCCATCTGAGTATACCTCGACCGGGGAATCGGTATTGAGAGACAATCCATGCCGTAACAATTCCGATACCACCGGCTATGAACGCGGTACCGACCGAGAGTGCAATGGTGTTCAGCACATACCGTGGAAGCACCGTCGAGCTCAGATGTCGCCACGTTTCGGGATGTGCCGTACCAAGCGATCCAAACGGGATGAGCAAGGGAAAGAGAATCGCTGCTACGATGAGCCCGATGATAGCAACTCTCGAGACCGATACCCGGGAATGCACTATTGCCAGCCCACCTCGTCGAATATTCTCGTTGCTGCTCGGCCGTACTTTCCGAGAAGCGAAAGATCGAGCGTATCCTCATCAAAGTTACCGAACGCCTCGACGCTTGCTGCGATCGAAACATTGTCTGTGACCGGGTACTCGTAATTTGCCTTCGCAAACAGCTTCTGTGCGTCCTCACTAACGAGAAACTCTATAAACAGGACCGCGCCTGAGACATTGTCGGCGGAAGAAGTTACACCGGCACCGCTCACATTTATATGCGCTCCGGTTGTTTCCTGATTGGGGAAAAAAACCTTCACCTGATTGCCTACCCTACGCTCGGCAGGATCATCGGAGTTGCGCATCAGCGCTATATAATAGGTGTTGACAATTGCTATATCCGCAACGCCGGCCGCGACCGCGCGTAACTGGTCCCGGTCATTTCCCTGTGGCTTTCTCGCCATATTATCCACAACACCTGCCGCCCACTCACGCGCAGCATCTTCACCGTGGTTCGCGATAATCGACGCGAGAAGTGAAATATTGTAGACATTGCTCGATGAGCGTACGGCAATTCTACCGTCCCACTTTGGATCGGATAGCGCCAAATATGTGGAAAGCTCTGATTCCGATACGCGGTCGGGATGATATGCAACGACTCGGGCTCGTTTCGTCAAACCGTACCACTGTCCGTCGGGCTCGCGAAGATGCGACGGCACCGCATCGACGAGCACATCGCTCTCAACACTCTGCAGCAACTCCATCTCCT
>CAYLZA010000158.1:0-6390 GCA_964387575.1 uncultured Spirochaetales bacterium
TTCGCTATACATCGATAATAGATAGCAACGCCGGAACCAGCGGAACGAGAAACATAACCGCCGGCCTCGACACGAGCGCGCCGTCGGGATTGGATTTACTCGTTACGGCCGGCGCGCCTGGGGGTACCGGAAATACCGGATCAACGGCCGGTCAGGTTACGCTCTCGACGTCGGATCAAGCGATTATTGAGAGCATAGGAAGCGGTTATACCGGCACGGCGAGCGGATCGGGTCTGACCTATGAGCTGTCGGTTACCGACGTAACGCAGCTCGACGCCTCGAGCGGGGGTGCTTCTATTACCGTAACGCTGACACTGACCGACGAAGTCTAAGGTAGTACGGTCTTAACGTAACAATATTTGGTAAAGAGGAGGGGGCGCGTGCCCCCTCTTTTTGATTCAGATTCATCGATAAGAATAGAGATGAAGCCGAATACAGCGGGATTTTTTACCACCCTTTCGATACTGATTTTCGTTTTCGGTTCAGAGTCGCTCTCGGCTCAACCGGGACCGAAGATTCAAGTGTCGGACCAGAATCAGCCGTGGTCGCTTACCGTCGGTTCCGCAGATATTGTCGGTGGCGCCGGTGGAGATTTCGCATCCGAGTACGAAAGCGCCGTCGACGAGAAACAGCTCAAGATTATCAATCGTGGTCCACCAAACTTGAGCAGGAGTTACCGTGTGGATGTTCGAAAAGACGACAGCTCCTGGGATTCGCGCATAACACTCTATATACGGCGAACGAGCGACGGTACGGGTACGGGAACAATAACAGGTGGGACTGTGTATCAGGAAGTGACCGGTCAGGATATGAGCTTCTTCTCCGGTAACGAGAATCGTGATAACATCGATGTACAATTCAAAGTGAGCGGCGGATATGCCGGCGAGGCGCTTTCGGCCGACTCATATGTGACGGGTGTTGTGTATACCGTAACCCGGCAGTAGCGGTTAATGAATATACGGTGGCGGAGAGGATCGAATGAATAAAACAAAATTACTTGTGATTCTGGTGCTGGCCGTTACGGCAGCCGGCAATGCGTTTTCCAACGTTATCGTACAGGGTACGCTTACGCACAGAAAGGAAGTCGAGATCGGATCGACATATACCGATACCATTACATTGAAAAACACCGGAACCGAAGCAGCCGATATCAAGCTGTATCATACCGATTTCCGTCAAACTGCGGATGGATCGTATTTCTATCCTGAGTCGGAAACGCTCGAGCGATCAAACGCGGGCTGGATAGATATCGCGCCCCTTCGGTTTTCCATTCCTGCCGGGGAACAGTATGTCATCGATTACACGATTACCGTGCCGAATAATCAGAATCTCGAGGGCACGTACTGGAGTATGTTGATGATCGAGCCGGTACCCGAAGGATCAGCGGAATCACCTGAGTTCGATCCCGACAAAGTCCAACTCGGAGTTCAGACGGTTGTTCGGTATGGGTTTCGGTTTATTACCCATATCGGCTCGAGCGGGACCTTGCAGCCGAAGATAATAGACGCTGCACTGAGAGACATCGAGGATCGGACCGAGCTGCACATAGATATCGAAAATATGGGTACGAAGCTATTAGATATCGACATATGGGTCGAGCTCTACACCGCTTCGGGGGAGTTCGTCGGGAAGTTCGAAGGAGATGATGGAGGCGTATTGCCGGGTTCGTCCCGGAGGTATTCGATAGACGTAACCGATGTCGAAAGCGGAGAGTATACCGCCCTCGTAGTGATGGACAGCGGAAACAACAACGTATTCGGAGCCAACCTCGATCTTTCCATTGATTAGTTTCCCATGAAGCATGAGAAAGGCGCTCCTTACAATACTATTAGTCGCTATTTCGAACACACCAGCATATACGGATTCGATCGAGCTATCGGCGTTGAGATCGCTCACCGTCGAGACGAAGCCCAGATCGAACGTTACGCTGGTTGTTAAGGTTCACAATAACTCAAACGAGCGCCGAACCGTTAATTCCATTCTCGAGCTTCCCGATCTCTGGAGTGAGATCATCGGAAGTAAACCCCTTACGATTGACCCGGGACAATCGAAAACCAGCATTGTATCGCTTTTTGTACCGCAGGAAACACGAACCGGCTCCTATAACGTTTCCTACAAAGCATTTGATTCCACGAACGTCGAACCGGTAGCCGAATTAGATTTTGATATACATGTACTGCCTCATCTGGCAATCGAAACGAGGATCGTAAACGCGCCACCCTACGTTACTGCGGGAGAGACAATACCCGTCTCGTTCGCCGTGATGAACCGTTCCAATACATCGATTGAGGCAGAGATAACTATTTCGGGCGGGTACGGTTTTCAGATCGAAATTGACGATATCAACGGGAGCTCGATCTTTCTCGAGCCGGGAGAAGTAAAACGATTGAGTGCGCGAGTCATGACGAGAAAGGATCTGGAGCGCCTTGTCGATTACCGATTGAAAGTAGAAGCGAAAGCTGCCGTCGAAGTGGCCGGTGAAGCAATCACCGCCTCGGACCACGTGAACGTTGAAATAATTCCTGTCGTAAGCCGTTCCAAAACTCCGGTCCTGCTCTTCCCGCTGGACGTTTCGATCAATCACGTCGGAGAAGTAGGTGTTAAGCCGCAGAGCATCACCACGTTGCGTCTCGGAGGCGAAGGTCCGCTTGATGCTTCCGCACGACACTGGCTGGATTTTGAAATCGCTTCGCAGCTTTCATTTCCCGATCCGACGATTCCCAGCGAAAACGATATCTACAATCTCGCCTATAGTAACGAGGTCTTCGGGCTCGAATTGGGCGACAATGACTACGAAGTATCGCCGCTTCTCGGGACGAAAAAAAACGGTAGAGGTATTCGCGCGCGGGTACATCAGAATCGTGTAGGACTGAGCACATTCTACTACTACGGTCCGATAAGTGGTCCGGACGATTCATTCGTCGGCGGTAATTTCAATTACTACGGTCTCGCCCCCGCATATCGAGACGGGTATAAGTACAGAACAAATCTCAATCTCTTTGGGAAGATCGACGAATACTTGATCCTGAGTTATCTGCAGAATTATAAACCTGTTCCGGAAAACGAGTTTACCGTGGAAACCGCGATCGGCCGAGAGCTTGCCTCGGGGATTCGATGGGCCGGTATGATCGCCGGATCCGGAAACGTCGGATCAGTCAGTTACGATGTGACAGGGCAGTACGCGCAACCGGGCTTTCCCGGCAGCTATTCGGACAGATACTATATAGACGCATCCGCCGGGCTCGATATTTTGCCTGATCTCCATGTGGGCGGAGGTTTCCGTCAGGAGCGGCAGAATCTTCAATTAGACGAGAGCGAAGGAAATGCTCCACTTACCAGAAGTCTGAAGCTCGAAAGTACCGTAACCGAGCCCGCGTCGGAGATAAATTTCTCGCTTCTGGCGAAAACACAGTATCGAACCGATTTGCTTCCGTCAGACTCCTTCGAGTCGCGCATGCACACGCTTCGCCTGGGTGTGAACGTACCGCTTGCACCGATTACGCTTCGCGGATCTACCCGATGGGATATCAGCTCACGAGTAGATGAAGATTATGGCAGCGTTAATCACCAACATCGGCTTACCGCTTACATGAAGCGAAGCCCGGATTCGACGTACGAAGTATTTGGCGACGTTGATGCGTACTACAGCGAGATATTCCCGTCCTCCGCACGATTTCAGCTTGGATTTGCGACTACTCAGCGTTCGAGAAAGCTCTCATGGGATCTATCTTTCGCCAACAGTTTTTACGTCAAAGAAGGCGAATATAAGGGACTCGGCATCTTCCTGTCGGCGGGAACGCGATTTCGGCTTTCCGACAAACACGATATCGTGCTCGATGCATCCTACGAGCTCCCCTCATCCACGGAGCCACAGGAACAGGAGTTTTCGCTTAAAGCAGGATTCAAAACCAGGGCAGAACGTTTTTTTCTCGGGACACGGGATACCGGAACAATAAAAGGTTATGTGTATAGCAAGTCGACCGAAGAGCCGGTTAGAAACGCGATTGTCAGAGTAGCCAACAGGGCGGCGGTTACGGATGATGATGGAGAGTTTGCGCTATACGGAATCGAAGGCGGGAATTACCATCTGACGGTAGACGCCGGTCGTACCGATACCAATCTGGTCCCCGAGGTCGAAACACCGATCGATGTGCATGTTGATCGGCGAAAGACTGCTCGGGTCGAAATACCGATGATAAAAGGCGCGCGTGTCGAAGGGGTGGTGTCGCTCTACGACGTCAAAGAAAGCAGGAGCGGAATGCTTTCGCAGCGACGTGCCGGTGCCGACGGTCTCTATGCCGATGAGGACGTCGTTCGTACCGGCGGTTATTCGGGAGTTTTGGTCGCGATTAAAAAAGGCGATTCCGTCCACCGGACGATTAGCGACTCGAATGGAAAGTTCTCGTTTACTGATATTCTTCCCGGACGATGGGTTCTTACGGTTGTCAATTCCCCGCTCTCTGAGAAACAAAGATTTGTTGATGATGAGATCTCGTTCGAGGTCGAGCCGGGAGAGACCGGATCGGTGGAGCTGAAAATCTATCCCGTTCAGAAGAGCGTGACCATCCTCGAGACGCCCAGGTTTTCGTTGGGTGGAAAAAAGGATGAAAAAGTCGAGGATACAGTTGATACCGCAGACCGAACCGCGTCGGCAGGGACCGCCGAGAGTGGCGATGGCACTCGCACCACCGCGGAGACGCGAACTATCCCCGACACCAGGCAGGAATCAACGGCCGACGAAGAAGACGATCGTATCGCAAAGCTCAGACGAGATATTGAATTGAAGTACGTGGACAGGGACACCGAAGCACCGAGGTTGCTGCGCCTCGACTGGGGAAGCTCTCCAGATGAAGCCGAAGAGACGCTGCTTTCGCGCAAGACCGGATTCCAACCGCTCGAGCCGGTGCCCGCTTCAGAAGCACAGCAGCTTCTCGATATAGATGTATCCGAAGGCGCAATCGTTTTTCGTACCATCGGGGCGGCGCAATACGGGCTGGAAGGTCTGGTCGTTTTGAGTTTTCTGAACACCGGCGATTCAAACGATCAACGATATCTCTACGCGGCGAAGATCCATATCAGCGCGGTAGAGAACAACAGATCCCGAGAGGACCTTACGAAGCTCTTCGATGAGCTCCTGGTACTTTTTACCTCCCGGTGGAAGCTGTCACAGGAGGGCCTCTACCAAAAGCAAAGGTATGCGGCACGGGTGAGTGGTATTCAGACTGCGTACGAGATCGAGAGAAACGACGGTAATTTTACGATCTACTATGAGGATACGTGGCTTACACAACGGCGTTCGATACTGGCTTCGATCATGCAGGAAGTCAAAAGGATCTCCGAAAATCAACCACGATGAAATCGACGTACCGCTCGGGATAGGAAGAACCCCGTAGAC
The DNA here is from genome assembly GCA_964387575.1 of uncultured Spirochaetales bacterium. Classification (GTDB taxonomy): domain Bacteria; phylum Spirochaetota; class Spirochaetia; order ARS1246; family ARS1246; genus CAYLZA01. The sequence continues at coordinate 5,396 of CAYLZA010000158.1, forward strand.
GGGTCTCAAGTATAAGATTATTCCACCGACATTGAAGTTATGGGAGCCTTTCTGCGAGGATTCGTTCTCACAACAGTACTAGTGTTTCTCGTTTTCGGTTGCGGCGACAAGGAAGAAGTCGCCGATGACGAGAAGACCGCCGAGCTCTTCGACGTCGTTCGACGTGGAAACGTCGGAGCCATCAGACGATTGGTCGAAAGCGGGATTAATCCCGACACTTCGGATGATGGCGGGAAGACACCACTCATGATTGCGGCTCAGGAAGGCAAGGTGGAAGCTGCTGAAGTGTTACTGGCTCTCGGGGCAAACCCGAGGACGAGTGACAAGCGGGGATACTCGGCAATCAACTACGCGATACGGACGGGTAACATGGATCTTCTGTCTACGCTCGTTTCGGAGGCAACACCGACCGGAGAAGCCGAGTTTGCCGCCCGGCTGGAGTCGTTACGAGACACTACCCGGCAGGATGTCTACCTCGAGATGGCTCGGGTATTTCTCGAACAGCATATCGAAAAGCAGACTCTTGAGGCGTTGGAGAACCGGATTCAGAAGATGGCTGAGACGCGTCAAGCGGAGAGCCGACCGGTCATCGATTATCAGAGTGAAGAGAACCGCAGATTCATAATCGATGTCGTTACTCCATTGATCACCGAAGATGCGAGAGACGCCGAGCAAGCAGAAACCGGGGATGCGATTAGCGAAGCGGTTGGTGAAATTGTTGGTAGAGAAGTGAAAGACCTCGAAGAGCGGCTGAGCCGTGAGATTACCGATGTGGTCCTCAATCGATTGCTATCCGAGGTCGAACAGACGGAAGAGCCGGAACTACTTCGTCTGACAGACATCATCGAGGAAATGCAACCACAATGAGCTTCCTGCAGCGACATCGGACGGGGAAAAGCGGTTTTGAAGATATCGCTTACTTTTCGTAAAAGGCACCGGAATGTGAATTGGTATCAAAATGAAGTTATTTTTGTCGCGTTTTTAATAATTGCGAC
>CAYLZA010000159.1:0-6371 GCA_964387575.1 uncultured Spirochaetales bacterium
GAGAGATACTCGACGAAATCGGTATTCACGTTAATTTTGCGCCGGTGCTCGATCTGTACTACCGGAATTACTCCGATTTTTTCAAGTCGCGAGCGTTCTCTTCGGATCCGGTTGTCGTCGCGGAACACGGTACGGCGTTTACACGTGGGCTCATCGACGCGGGAATTTTCCCGGTGGTAAAGCACTTCCCCGGTCAGGGCATGATGCGGGGGGATGTTCACGATCAGTCGGTTTTGATCACCAAGGATCTGCGGAGACTGCAGGAAGAGGATCTTCTGCCGTTTCGCTCGGTTATCGAGCGGTTCGACGTGGGAGTCATGATGAGTCACGCTATTTATCCCCAGATCGATTACTCACTTTCTCCGGCAAGCCGAAGTGAAGTGTTTATACAGAATGTCCTTCGAAGTGATATGGGTTTTGACGGCCCGGTATTTGTCGATGAAATAGAAATGATCGCGTTTTCCTCCGCATCAAACATCTTCGACGGGGCGATCAGCGCCGTAAAAAACGGCGCCGATGTGCTGCTCGTCGGTCACTCCTTCGATATACAACAACAACTCATAGCTGAGCTCGTTCGCGCGGTGGAGGAAGGTGAAATCCGTGAACAGCGAATCGACGGCGCCGTTGAACGGATCATTCGGGTAAAGGAATCACTCCGGCTGGTGTCTCGCAGATAACCTCAGGCTCCGGATCACTGACCGGTCCACATCCGTCCCGTGAGCTTCCCTCAGCCTATCCCGTTAAATAGTGCTGCACGAGACGTTTGATTTCGATCATGTTGAACGGCTTCGACAGAAACTCGGTAGCGCCTGCATCGGTAAACTCCCGTGCATATGGAGATGCACTGATGCCGATTATCGGGCATTGGGGTGATACCTTTCGCAGCTCATTGGTCAGCTCCGCACCGTTCATCCCGATCATTTCGTAATCAGCTATCACGAGACTGTAGTCGTCACGACGAAAACGTTGAAGCGCATCATACCCATTCTCGGTTTCATGGACGCTGCATATCGACGACAGAACGCGTGCAAGGATCGATCGAAGCTCGGCATTGTCGTCCACCACTAGAATCCGATTCATAGCGAATGAAATACAACTAAAAGTAGTGTTTTGTCAAGGTAAAGACACAACCATGCGTTGGTGGAATAATACAGGTATTCCGGCTAGGAATTGAATGGGAGATCATCCGAAACCGGAATGACAGGCGTAGGACAGCGAATTAAAAGTCTACGTATCGAACGTGGACTGACTCAGAGCGATTTGGCGGAACGACTCAATGTTTCTTACCAGCAAATTCAGAAGTACGAGAACGGCACGAGCAGCGTGACCGTGGATCGATTATTTGAAATCGCTGCCGCTCTCGGCGTACGACCTTCATCGCTCATCGAATCACATCAGCTCGAGAACGTTGCAGAACCGTCGTCGGATACGGTGTATCGTCTGACTCCCGATGAAGTGCGGCTCGTCAAGCTTTTTCGCAAGATTCGAGGTAAAAAGGTACGTGACGGGTTGATCGAGCAAATCAAGGGGATTATCGATCTTGAGTCGAGCACCTGATAGTGATCCGAATCTTGTGGATTCGGATCAGTCAGGTCGGATCAATAAGGGCGGCTTCCCTCATCCGTGCGCATCGCCGATCTGAACGCCGCAACCAGCAAAGGCGCAAGGACGACGAGCAGCGGTATAACGACGAATCCGAGACCGTTACCGATGAAGAGCATGAGATCAAAAACACCGTGAACGATAACGGCAACGAGTAGCCCCAACACCGCATAGCCCGGTTTTCTTCTACCGGCAAAGTATCCGAGGAACCCCGACGCCGCGAGATGGAGCGGAACCGCGGTTATACCGCGAACGAGGACGATCGCAGGGGATCCAAAGCTATAGGTGACGTTTTCGAAGAGCGCGAAACCGAGCCCGGCGGCGCCGGTGCAGACCATTGAATCGACCAATCCGTCGAACTTTCGATGCCTGAAAACAAAAAGACGTACGGCCAGATACTTGGCTCCCTCTTCGGCAAATGCCACAACGACAAATGCCCGAAAAATCATCGAGCCGAGCGTCCCCTCGGTCGTCTGTACCGAACCGAGTACCAACTCGAACAGGAGTGCCGGGAGAACCGCGAAATACCCGAGGATAAAGGAAAAGAGAACAATGCCGGCCCGATCTTTTCTGTATCGTTCGGTTCGGTAGATGAGAGAGAGGTAGAGCGCCGAGTAGAGGAGGGAGAGAAGCACGTTGAGCGTTTGTCTATTCATCACATCCTCTCCGGCCTCCTCGGGTCGTCGAATGGAATATAGTCGAATTTTTCGCCGATCTCAACAAATACGGACCTTTGAACCCACCGTTGCGGTTGTGCACTCGACATCGAGGTAATCGGATCTCCCCGTCTCTATCGGTAATGGACCCGGCGGCGGACGCCCCGGACCCCGGCAACGCGCTATGTTGATCAAGCAGTTCTCATTTTGCACCCTCGCCACGGTTTGGATTCGCATTGCATGAGACCAAAATGCTCCATATCGGGCAAAATGAGAACTGCCAACGCCGGATTTCGCCGGCGGCGCAAGGAATTCGCATTATGACCGATGAGGAACGGCACCAAAAACAGGGTTATGGTAGTGGAAAACCGTGCCAACGGTTCATAATGCGAATTCCTGATGTTGATCCTCCACTGCATTCCTGGTATCATGCGGCAATTATCCTGATAAGCTGTTGCGCGAACGGCGGAGCGTACGCGCCGTATCTCCGTCGATTATCATAGATCCTCGAGAACAAACGAAGGATCGGACCGAGAAATCGATAAGGAAACTTTAGAGAGAGGATGCAAATGGACCTGTTTGAAAAGTGCACAACCGACGGTGGGTATTTCGGCACGCTGCGAGCCAAGGGAGACACGTTTTACACCAGACCGGTGCTCGAACCGTATCCAGGCGCCAGGATGGTATATAACGGCGAGGAAAAAATCATGTGGTCCGTTAATAACTATCTGGGATTGGTGGGAAATGAGGAAATAAACCGGGTTGCCCGTGAAGCCCTCGACGAATACGGAATCAGCTCTCCGATGGGTGCCCGTATGATGAGCGGAAATACCACCCATCATATCGATTTCGAGCAGCAACTCGCTGATTTTGCGCAAAAAGAGGCTTCCATTGTATATAACTACGGATATCTCGGTGTAATCGGTACGATAAATTCGCTGACCGAGCAGAATGATATCGTAATTCTGGACAAATTGGCCCATGCGTGCATCGTAGACGGTGCACAACTCTCTCAGGCTCAGCTCAGAGTTTTCAGACACAACGATATGGATAACCTGGAGTCGGTACTGAAACGGGTGAATCGCGAGCGCAAGGGAGGAGTCCTTATCGTTACCGAAGGAACGTATGGAATGACCGGAGATATGGCGCGACTTCCGGAAATCTGCGATCTGAAGGAGAAATACGACGCCCGACTTTTTATCGATGATGCGCACGGGGTCGGCGTTTTGGGTGAAAACGGACGGGGAACCGCCGACTATTTCGGGGTTCAGGACAGGATCGACATTTTCTTCGGAACGTTTGCCAAATCGTTTGCCGCTATCGGCGGGTTTTCCGCCTCACGTCGTGATGTTATAGATTGGATCGCATACAACGCTCGGACGCAGGTGTTTGCAAAGAGCCTTCCGATGATATACGTCAAAGCGATGCAAAAAGCGCTGGAGATGGTGATAGACGGCGATGAGAGACGCGCACGTCTGTGGGAGAACTCGAGAGCACTGAAAAGCGGCCTCGAGAACCTCGGCTATTTTATCGGTCCCGGCGAATCCCCGATCTGTTCGGTCTTTGTCCCGTTGCGGGACGGGGATGTGCATGAGGTCGGCGGGAAAATGGTCTACTATCTTCGGGAAAACGGTGTCTTTGTTTCCGCAGTAATCTATCCGGTCATTCCGCTCGGGCTTTGTATGTTCAGGATGATTCCGACGACGGCTCATACCGATGAGGATGTACAGACGACGATCTCCGTATTCAGGAAAATGCGCGACGAGCTCGGGCTCGATCTTTCGATGGACGGCGAGGACAGGCGTAAAGTCGCTAAAGTATACGGAATGGCACCGGTCGAGCTGTCAAGCAAGTAGATTGATTCTCGCGAACACGTAGTCGAGTGAATCGCTTTTCAGTACGGTTCGATAATAGTCGGAATTGTTCAGACGAATCAGGGTATCGTCCTTTGGATCGAAGTACTTGTCGCTGGTATTCTTGTCAAACCAGTGAACAAGCTCGATAGAGCCGTCACAGATTTCGATACCGGTAATACCACGTTTACCGATGCCGCATCCGGAATTAAACACCGACGGGACGATGAGCTGATTGTAGAGGCTGCTCTCGATGCTGTTCGCCTCCTGGGACTCGTAGATTTCCTGCAGCTCTCGTTTGTACTCCGCAACTTCCTCTCGAATACGTTGCTGTTTCTTTTTTCCCGAGCCAGTGTAGTCTCTGAGGTGTCGCTCGATTTTGAATTTGAGCTCGTCGGTTTTCGAGTGTGATTCGAAAAGCGGACGATGCGTGTGACCGATGATCGTTATTATCTGTTTTTCGGACGAAAAATCATACACACGTCGTTCTGTCTTGAATCGTTTTCGGCTGTCATATGCGACGCCGTGATTGGTAATACCGAGTGGATTTGCGATATAGCGGAGAATAAAACCGTTCAATGCATGCCGGCGATCGAAATATCCCGATGCCTGGTGTCCATGAATGATGAAAATCGTTTCACCATTGTAGGAAAAACGAAGTGCCTCCTTTACCGGGTATGGGTACTTTCGTTCTCGTACGGACAAGAGCTCATAATCGTGATTACCGACCAGCTTGTAGAGGTTTTGTTTTTTTTGAAAATCATCGAGGATTGTATAGAACCGTTCCCACCGGCGTTCGATTTTTCTGAGCTCGAACCGCTGCAGCTCTTCGATGTCACCGTTCAAGACCAGCGTAAAGCCATTTTCGAGGTAGTACTCGCGAAGGACTTCCAATACCATCTGTGCGTTGCTCAGGAAATCGTCCTTCGACCCTCCGTCGCCGAGATGCAAATCGCTTAGAATAGCTATCTTGTCTTTGTCGCGTATTCGCATCTCCTTCGTACGGTTGAAAAGTGATTCGAGCTTGTCACGGATGATGATATCGCTCATCGCCGGATTAGCTATTTGACGCGAGAGAAACGCAGGGCTTTGAGCATCCAGTTTGGAAGCGGTTTTCCCGGTTTTCGCTTTGTTAGATCGAGATATACCCGGAGCTTTTTGATAATCGGCATTTTGAATGTTTCTACCAGCTCTATAAGCGTGCCGTCGGGATCTTCCGTATACGCGAACCGTCCCGTTGCCTCTCCCATGTCGAATGAGTCTTCGCTGTCTACGGTGAAAGAAAAACCGCGCTCGGCGCACGTAGCCTTGAGCGCATCCATATTCTTGATATCGAAACAGACATGGATAAAACCACAATCACCCCAGTATCGATTTCCGAAAATCTTCTCCGGTTTCCGTTCGAGTGCGGAGACGAGCTCGATTGTACTTGTTCCGAAAAATGCGCCGAAGCTTCCGATACCCGGAGTGGCATGTGCCAGTTTGGCGCGGCGAAGTTTCTGATCTCCTCCGGGGATACCGCCCAGGTCCTCAAACGTACCTGTTGCATCATAAAGTACCTGCGAGTAACCGAGTATATCCGAATAGAGCCGCATCGCTTTATCGATGTCGGTTACACCTATTGTTACACCGGCGACACCACCGCATACATGAGACGTGCGTGAGAATATCTCGTGTGTTTTCACGATCTGAAAAACATTTCCATACAGGTCTTTTACGAAATACGTGGGTTCGCCTCCGGGCGATGTGCGAACCTCCGGTGTAAGATTGATTCCTGCGCATTTGTGCTGCTCGAACAGCTCCGCGGTATTCCTCGCTTTGAGCGTGGTTGCGCTTATGCCGAGATCTCCCGGTTGAATCTCGAATCCCGCGTACTCCGGTTTACGACTGGTATACTGCCAGATCTCAAAGCCGCCGCCGCCGAGCATATTTACGGCAAGAACGGCCTTCCTCGCATGTACCGAACCTCCGGTATAGCCCGCCATGTGTGCGGCTTCGGCGCTATCCTGAAAAATCGGGACATCCATCCCGAAATTCTCTCTATACCACTGCCACGCTTTATCAAGCTCGGGAACACCGATCCCCACCTGTTGTATCCCGGTTATGATCGATCTCATTGCCTCTTTGTACCGCCTGTATCGTTATCTTCACTAAAGTAGAAGCCGCTGTCCATTGGGCGCGGTTTCCGTTTGCGACTGTGCCTTCCATGGTTTGTCCGGTTCTCCGCGGCTTCAGCAGCACCGTAAGCCCCCAACGGGGG
>CAYLZA010000160.1:0-6371 GCA_964387575.1 uncultured Spirochaetales bacterium
GCTGCAATCGGTTCTAGTGTGGGATTTTCGACCGCGGCCATCGATGCAGGCGGATCGATAGCTGCAACCTCGATTTCTCCTTCGGGAAGCTCCTGGATTACCACGTTGCACGGTAGCATCAATCCGATTCTCGGTTCTTCACTCAACGCCTTGTGAGCGAACGGCGGATTGCACGCCCCGAGTATTCGATAGTTACGAAAATTCACATCCAGTTTCTTTTTCAGCGTAGATCTGACGTCTATTTCGGTGAGTACACCGAATCCTTCTTTGCCCAATTCTTCGGTAACACGTTCGATTGCCTTGTCAAAATTGTAGTCGACCTTCTTACTTATTACATAGTTCACAGAAGCCTCCGTTTGTTAATACGTGTGTCTTGAATATAAGAATTGAGCCATATAGCGGCAATGGGCCTTCGTTATGGACGAGCATATCAAATCGCGGTTCGTCCTTACTGAAAATTCCGCAGTAGATTCACGACGTGGCGGATCGTTGCGCGAGAGTGCCGATTGTACTACATTCCAAGCAGTGAAGCGAAAACTCATCATCTCGATAATTGTACTGACGTTGTTCCCGGTGGTGTATCTTACGGGGCAGTCGACGTGGGATGTAAACGAAATAAGCGGGAATAATCTCGTGGTCAAACTAGCTACGGCGTCTCCAGGAGACGAGCTCTATACCTGGTGGGGGCATAGCGCAATAATCATCGAAAACACCGTCTCCGGTGAATCGAAGTTCTATAACTACGGATTGTTTTCATTTGATCAGGAGCACTTCTACTCCAATTTCGTTCAGGGTCGATTGTTATTCGAAGTCGGTGCGTTCCCCACACGTCCCGCTTTGAAGGTTTATAAAGCCCGGGACAGGACCGTGCACGTTCAAACCCTTGGTCTTCGACCGGATCGAAGACGAGCCCTTCTCCAGTATCTCGAGATGAAAATCCAGCCTGAGAACCGGCAATATCTGTATGATCACTACTACGATAACTGCTCTACGCGTGTTCGAGATCTGATAGATCGATTTTCGGGCGGAGCATTACGAAAGGCGACAAAGGAGTCGGCCGAGACCACATTCAGAGAACAGACACGTAGATTTACCGAGCGAAACTTTGCGGTCGATTTCCTGCTGATGTATTTGATGGGTGGTGTCATCGATCAGGAAATGACTGAATGGGAAACGATGTTTCTCCCGAGCGCGCTCGAGCGCGAGGTAGAGACCGTGGAGATACGGAATGAAAAGGGAGAAACGGTACCGCTCGTTTCTGAAACCGTCGTCTGGTACGAATCGGAAGCACGGGAACCGATCCGGGCGATGGCCGCGCCGCTTTGGCCTAAAACCCTCGCGACCGGCGGTGTAATCGGTCTGCTCCTTGCCGTTTCTCTCGTGCTGCTGATAAGACGTATTCCCGCCGGGAACGCGTTGTTTGGAGTGGTTACGGCCCTTCTCGGATTCATAGCCGGGCTGACAGGTACGCTTCTGCTTTACATGAGCCTGTTCACCGATCATGTGGTTACCTATTGGAACGAGAATTTGATACTCACCAATCCGATAACGCTGGCGTTCATTCCGCTGGGCATACTCGTAACATCAAAACGACCGAAGGGAGTCCGTGTATTGGCCGCAATCGCCTCATTTCACACGGCGGCGCTCGTCGTGCTCGTGCTGCTGAAGCTCCTTTTTCCCGAAACCTTCGTTCAGGGAAACTTCCCGGTTTTGCTCTTTTTCTCTCCGATCTATCTGTTTCTCACGATCGATGCCTGGGTGCTCGCGCGTAATAGATAATATGATTGTCCTGAACAGGTAAGAATCCGTACTATTATGGCATCGAAATCATTCGATGAAACGATATTTTTTAAACCAAGCGAGGTTTACGGTGTTTAAACGTATAAGTGTGCTCATGTTGATGATGGTTCTCGCGGCTGCGGCGCTGTCGGCAAACGGCAACGGCGAATCCGAAGGAGCTGAAGTACCGGTGCGGGAAGGATATTCGAGTGCCGATATAGAGGCGATCAATTTCCAGTGGAAAGTGGAAGGTGAAAATCTCTCGGTTCAGTTGACTGCACCGACGACGGGATGGGTCGCAATAGGATTCGATCCGTCGAGAAAAATGAAAGATGCGAATATCATTATCGGGTACCTCGATGATGACGGAAAGGCGCGTGTGAGGGACGACTTTGGAACCGGGCAGACACGTCATGGTGCCGATACCGATAACGGAGGGAGTGAAGACCTTTCCGATATCGAGGGTGAGGAAGCAGACGGGATGACCAGGATACGATTTACGATACCGCTCGATTCGGGCGACTCGATGGACAAGCCGCTCTCTCCCGGAAATACATACACCATAATCGCTGCCTACGGTCCCGACGGCAAAGATGATTTCGGCAGCTATCATGCCACCCGGGGGTCGGCGGATATCGAACTATAGATAGTACCGCTAGACAGCATGAATGCTTGCTATTCGGCGGCGACGATGAAGTATTCTGTCGCCGCCGGACGAGACGGTGCTTTGAGCGGACGATCCGGCTTCAGTTTTTCGGCACGGGATATTCGAGCTCACCATCCCAATCGACTATCCCGCCGTAAAATTAAACTCATACGCTTCAAAACGTCTCCCCTTCGAGTCCGAGCTTGTCGAGCTTGGGCGCGATAATCGCCCTGCAATAGCCGGCATTCGGGTTATTCTCGAAGTAATCCTGATGATAGTCCTCGGCCTCGTAAAATTCGCCCATCGATTCGATTTCGGTCACGATCGGATCGGAGAAATCGCTCTGCGCCTGTGATTTCGATTGCTCGGCGATTTCACGTTGTTTCTCATCGTTATAGAGGATGATCGACCGGTATTGGGTTCCCACATCGTATCCCTGCCGGTTGAGCGTCGTAGGGTCGTGGGCTTTCCAGAAGATTTTGAGTATTTCTTCAAAACTGATCGTGTCTGGATTAAACTCTACCTTTACGACTTCGGCATGCCCTGTTCTGCCCGATGAGACTTCACGATACGTGGGGTTTTTCGTATCTCCTCCGGCATATCCGGATACCACCGATTTTACCCCTTCTATACGTTCATACACCGCTTCGACGCACCAAAAACAGCCGCCTCCGAGAATCGCATACTCGGATGCGGACGAACTTTCTTGAGCCATTTCGGAGCTCTCCTTATCAGGTTTTTTCCTATATTCGCTGAGGTCGTAATCTCTCGTTTCGGACCGAGCCTCCGAGAGTCCCCAGACAAGCCCTACAGCAAGAACGATCGCCGCAATGACTGAATATTTCATGGTTCACCTCACATATGTTCACTAATAAAGTAATAAAATCACCCGGTGCAGAACAGTGTTTTGGTTCGGCTTGTCTGCTTCGGACGGCGCCGGCGTCATATCAAGAATCGGCGGAAACTAACCTTGACATTGACCGCCTCCGTGCCGGATAGTGAGGAGACCCATGCCCGAAGAATACGTGAAAATCGATATGAGTGCCATACCGAAGCATTTCGACTCGGACGCGGCGGAGAAAAAGTGGCATCTGTTCTGGGAGAACAATGATACCTATCGATATGTTCCCTCGAGCGAAGATGTAGCGCGTTTCGTAATCGACACTCCTCCTCCTACCGTATCCGGCTCACTCCATATCGGTCATGTTTTCAGCTATACCCATACCGATATGATCGTCCGTTATCGAAGAATGATCGGCGATTCGATTTACTACCCGATGGGATGGGATGACAACGGGCTTCCCACCGAACGCCGGGTGCAGAACTACTACCATGTCCAGTGTGATCCGTCCCTACCGTATGAGGAAAACCTCCAGGTGGAAGCGGCGAATGCAAAAACACGTAAAAACTCCGCCCGTCGTGTGTCACGGCGTAATTTCATCGAGCTGTGCAATACGCTCACGCTCGAAGATGAGAAAGCGTTCAAGGAGCTCTGGCAGAAAGCCGGGCTGTCGGTTGATTGGCAGGAAACCTATGCGACGATCGACGATCGGGCACGTAAAATCGCACAACTGAGCTTTCTCGACCTTTATGAAAAAGGGCATATTTACAACATCGAATCGCCTACGATGTGGGACGTCGATTTTCAGACTGCGGTTGCCCAAGCGGAGCTCGAAGATCGAGAGGAAACAAGCGCATATCACTACGTCGCGTTCGGGATAGAAGATAGCGATGACGAGTTTATTATCGCTACGACGCGCCCAGAGCTGATCGCCGCATGTGTAGGTGTTACCGCTCACCCCGACGACGCCCGGTTCAGCAATCTCTTCGGAAAACGGGCGATTACCCCACTCTATCGTGTGCCCGTGCCTATCTTCCCTAGCGAGCTCGCGGATCCCGAAAAGGGGACCGGTATTCTGATGGTGTGTACGTTCGGCGATGTGAGCGATGTCGACTGGTGGCGTATGGAGAATCTCGAGCTCAGACAGATCGTCGGACGTGACGGGCGGTTGTCTCCGGTTGATTTCCGATCCGAACGATGGCCGAGTCTCGATCCGGATAGAGCCGCGCGTTATTACTCGGAAATCGAGGGAAAACCGATTCGCGCCGCGCAAAAAATCATCGCCGAACAGCTCAAGGATCCGGAAGCCTCGCCCCACAACGACGGTAAGGCCCCGCTTCGGCGGGATCTCGAACCGACGGTTCATCCGGTCAAGTATTATGAAAAGGGGAGCAAACCGATCGAGTTCGTCCCGACACGACAGTGGTTCGTCAGGCTTCTCGATAAAAAAGATCTCCTGACGAAAAAGGGCCGGGAAGTTAATTGGCACCCGGAATATATGATGGGGAGATTCGAGAACTGGACCGAGAATCTGCAGTTCGACTGGTGTATCAGCCGGCAACGGTATTTCGGAGTGAGTTTTCCGATCTGGTTTCCGCTCGGCGAGGATGGGAACCGGGATTACGATAACCCGATACAGGCGGCACCTGATCAACTACCGGTCGATCCAATGGTCGATACACCTTCGGGATACACCGAAGATCAACGAGGTAAGCCGGGAGGATTCGTCGGCGAATCGGACATTTTCGACACCTGGTTTACCAGCTCCATGTCTCCTCAGATCTGTTCGAAGTGGAAAATAGAACCGGAAAGACACAAAAAGCTCTTTCCCATGGATCTCCGTCCGCAGGCGCACGACATAATTCGAACCTGGGCGTTCTACACGATCGTCAAGGCGGCGCTCCACGAAGATACGATCCCATGGAAGCACGCGGTGATCTCCGGATTCATCGTCGATCCGGATCGAAAGAAAATGTCGAAAAGCAAGGGTAATGTGGTTACCCCGATCGAATATCTCGAACGATACTCGGCGGATGCCGTCCGATATTGGGCTGCACAGGCAAACTTGGGCACCGATATGGTTTTCGATGAAAAAGTGATGAAGGTCGGTCGTCGCCTGGCCACGAAGATTTACAACGCCGGGAAATTCGTATTGTCTCAGCAGGCTCCGGTCGGCCCGATCGAGAACGAGCTCGACCGGGCGTTTATCTCCCGGATGCGGGGCTTGATCGATTTCGCCGGAGCCACATTCGAACGCTTCGAGTTTGCCAAAGTCATCTCGCAGACCGAGGATTTCTTCTGGCACAGCTTTACCGACACGTATCTGGAGTTGGTGAAAAACCGTGCTAAAAACGATGCCGATGAGCACGGACGAATATCGGCGGTAGCTGCGCTTCGAACCGGACTCAACATCGTGTTGCGGCTTTTTGCCCCTTTTCTGCCCTATGTTACCGAGGAAGTGTGGTCGTGGGCGTTTGCCGAAGAAACAGGATTACACAGCATTCACATAGCCTCGTGGCCGGATACTTCAGAATTATCCGAAGTCGGTGCGCCGGAGTCGGAGAACAGCTTTTCGACGGCGGTGAACGCGCTTGCGGCGATCCACAAACACAAAACGCTCTCGAAAGCGTCCGCCGGCGCGGTTATCGAATCGCTTGATCTGAGCGTTCATCCGGACAACGCCGATCAGCTCGAGCGGGTCGTTGCCGATGTGATGGAAGGTGCGCGAGTACAATCGCACACGATCAAAACCGATTCATCGCTGGAGCCTGGGGAGTATCGAATCGACGACGCAGTTTTCGCCTGATTCGGGCGAGGTGCCGCCGGAATCAGGACGGTGTTTCGATGATCGGAACGGTCGGCCGGTCGGCGCGGCTACTGCTCCCGGTCCTGGTCGGACGCATCCCGCTCTTTTCGGAAATCCTCTCGACCAAAGCCTTCTTTTCGGCGTCCCGAAAGCGAATCGAAGAACTCGTTTGCTCTTTTTATCCCCTCGTCGACATCCATACCCGATTGTTCAAAAAAATCCTTTATCTGCTCTCCGAATTCGCCGCTGTTGCCGGTTCCGGTCTCACTCCCTTCTCCCGAGCCCCATCGCGGCGTCTG
>CAYLZA010000161.1:0-6333 GCA_964387575.1 uncultured Spirochaetales bacterium
GTCGGGAACAATGTGCCGCTGGCGACAGAGGTTCCGACCATTGCCGAGATGATCGATGGATATACTACCGCCTATATGGGCAAGTGGCATCTAGGGGATGAGATCGTGGCGCAACACGGTTTCAGCGAGTGGTGCAGCACCGAGGAGTACCGAGAGTACCTGAGCCGGCCGGCGTACAAAACGCAGAACTGCTCGTACTATCACTTTTTGCGACACCATGGGTTCATGCCGGATACGGAGGTCGAGGGTGTTTCCACTTTCAGCAGAGATTTCGCCACCCGTGTGCCGGAGCGGTTTAGCAAGCCGGCGTACGTCGCGTCAGAAGCAACCCGTTTCATTGAGGCACACCGGGACGATCCTTTTATTCTGTTCGTAACTTTTCTCGAGCCACACCCTCCTTACTACAGTGTGTATGATGACATGTACGATCCCCGCTTTGTTGATCTTCCCCCGAGCTTCGCCGTTGAACCTTCCGACGAGATGCCTGGTATCTACCACCTGATACGTCGATACACGTTCGAACACGGACGGCACCGTCCGTTACGCGATGAGTCGGACTGGAGACGCCTCATCGCCCGCTACTGGGGAGCGGTTAGTCTCGTGGACACCTATATTGGCGTGGTGCTGGACGCGCTCGAGCGGAGCGGGATTGACGATCGTACCGTCGTGGCGTTCACCAGCGATCACGGAGACATGATGGGAGACTTCAGGATGATCCAGAAAGGGGTTATCCACGACTCCGCTTCGCGCGTGCCGATGATGCTCAAGATACCGTCGATTACCGATTCGGGATCGATCGTCGATCAGCCTGTCAGTCAAGTTGATCTGGTTCCGACGCTTCTTGAGGCGATTGGCGAAACCGTACCGACGCATCTGGACGGCAAGAGCCTTCTGCCTGTGATTGATGGCCGCACGAGCCTTTCGGAAAACGATGTCTTCGTCGAGTGGGATAAATGTGAAGGCGCCGGGCAGTGGGCTACGTACTACGCGGATAATGCAGAGCTTGCAGAGATGGTTCGCAATGCGACAGGTGGTGGGTGGCGGGCAATCATCTCGCCGCGGGGTACGAAGCTCGTGATTCATCAGGCCGGCGAGCACGAGATGTACGACACCAATGACGATCCGTTGGAGCAGTCCAATCTCTATGGTCATGCTGATCGGCAGGCGGAAATCGCCCGGCTGCGTCGCCGGATCATCGAATGGCAGGCGAAGACCGGCGATCGTATGCAGCTGCCCGAAGAGTAGTTCGCTGACCCCGGTAGTTCTCATTTTGCACCCTCGCCACGGTTTGGATCTGCATTGCATGAGACCAAAATGCTCCATATCGGGCAAAATGAGAACTGCTGACGCCGAATTTCGCCGGTGGCGCACGTCAACCACATTCTCTCTTTTTCGAAGACCACCGTTGTCCTCGATAATGGTTTATATAGCTCGGTAAACCTTTCAAAATTGAGAGAGAACAACCTCGGATTCTCGATACCTTCGATATCTGGATATCCCGCTCGGAATCGGAGTCCGTCTCGAAATGTCGTTTGGTGACATCAACTCCAGCGGAGGAGTTTCCGGCAGGTACGTTGCTCGTGCGCCACATCGCTACTCCGGAGTGGTCCCGTGGAGTCAGTCCTCGGGCATGATTGCCCAGTTGTTGTATGCGTTCACGATTCTTTTCTGCTCCGTGGATATTTTTCCAACGGCTCGCATTCCTACAATGAAGCCCGCCACACCGGATCCCGCTATGACGGTTCCTATTATTTTCTTATCCTCCGGTGTCGCGTCACTTGCTATTACACTAACACCTGCAAGAGGAAGAATAACGCCGGCGGTAAGACCTATCCAGTATCTGATTTTCCAATTACGCAAATGTTCTTCATAGTTCCGAATCGATGCGGCAAGTCCTGCCGGAAGCTCCCCTGTAAGCGGAATTGCAGATAAGACTTCACTGGTATTCCACCAATTATGAAGCGGGAAAACCGCTCCGTCGTATCGGTAGCCCGTAAGACGTCGGCCGTTCATAATTACATCTATAAGAGGATAGTCCGACAATTCGACTCGCTCGGATCGTGCCGACGTTCCAGCGTCGCCAATTTTATCATCCGCCGTTCTTCCTGTGTCCGGAGAGAGTACTGCAGGTGCCGGTGCGGAAGGAACGACTTCAGGTCTTGACTGATCCGCTATCGTTCCCGACGCAAACGAAAAATCGCCGAAAAAATTACTGTAGAACGCGGGGACCTGTCTGCCGTCGGTCTCTCGCGAGACGTCGCGCATGACAAGCCGAACCATCTCGTGAACATCCACTCCCGATGTTCCGATATGCCGAAGAAGCGCGTCTGTGAAGGTGCCGTTTCGCCCCGTTCCGTCTTCGGCCACTTCACCGGCACCGGTTGCATACATAACGATACTCCCCTTCGGAGCTTCCACCATCGCCAGGCCGCGTCCCACGCTTCTAAACGTCGATATCGGATTATCGCGACATGCATCGAGAATAATCATATTGAAGACGGCACCAGACTCATTGAGATAGTCTATGACATAACGAACCGGAAGCGACTCGTATCGAAGATCGAGTTCACTTTTGATATCACCGTTTACCGGAATAAGGTAGTTCTCTCCGTCCGCCTGTATGCCGTGCCCGGCGTAATAGAAAATACCCGTGGCTTCTTCGGCCACCGACAATCGGGAAGCGAGCCTCCGAACAGCATCACGCATTCTTCTCAAATCGGAGTTCAACAACACTTCAGTCTCGAATCCGAGGCTTTTGAGTTTATCCGCCATATCGACGGCGTCGTTTTCAGGATTCCTGAGCGGTGCGATTTCGGTATAATTTCCGTTTCCGATTACCAGTGCGTATTTAGGCGAAGCGAAGAGCGGACGTCCCGTGAGAAATACGACCGCCAGGAGAATCGCACCACATACTATTTTTCTTGTCATTTTATATCCCACTTTCTTTAATTCGACGCCACAAACGAATATGAAGTTATACAGTATCGACTAAACGTCGGTCATCTGCAAGCGTGCGCGTTACCGTTATGACTCCGAATACCCGGGCGCGGGCCACCGCTCGGCAATATGCGGTGTGACTCCTTCGAAATAGAATCACCCGAAAAGCTCGATACCCCGCAGCGTTTTACTCATTTTTACTACCGCCCGGAGGAAACTCCATCGGCTTAAACGCGTTCGGATCGTCACCGAGCCCGATATCGAGTCTTCCCGAGGCCGTTATCTCATCGTATCTGATATAGGATCTTTCGATCGATTTTGCGTTCAAGCGAATCGATGTGAGATACGCCGGGCTGCAACGATTTCCATCCCGATTACCGTCACCAATCTGCTCGGCGGATACGACAAATGTGCCGTCGCCGGTGGTAATACAAACCTCGTCGAACAGCGGAGATCCGAGCAGATATGTCCCCTGCCCCGGAACCGGGTAGAGCCCGATCGCACTCCACACATACCACGCCGAGAGGGCGCCGGAATCGTCGTTTCCAGATATTCCACCTGCACCGTCGTCGAAGTGATAACGCAGGATTCCGTGGACCACTTCTGCGGTTCTATCGGGGCGTCCTACATAATGATAAGCGTACGGCGTTTCGAGCATCACCTCGTTGTTGAGCCCGTCGAACCGTCCGAGCGCCATACCTCTTGCACGTTCCTCTTTACATGGAGGTGCGCCGAGTTGCCGGACCGACCGGGCGTCGTATCCGAAAAAGCGATCGAGCATATGCGAAAATCCGGTAGCTCCTCCTGCGATCTCGATTCGTTCTCTCATCGAGTGAAGAAGACGGAATGAGTAATGCTGATTATCCGCCTCGTAATATGTGCCGGGTTTCATCATACCGGTCGATTCGTCGAAAGCATCATGCCGGAGCCCTATATATCGCAATACTCCGTCGAGCTGATCGGACATGCCGAGTCTCCGGGCGATCCCGTAGGCGCAATGAGCGGCGCAGGAAATATCGAGAAGGTGGGAGTAACCGTTGATTTCCTCCGCCGGTCGGATTTCTGATGCCGCTTTCGGTAAAACGCGCACCATTGAATCAAGAATTTCCTTCCATTCACGAGATTCCTGGCCCCGTTTGAGTTGCGGGTCGCGCATACCGGCAGGATAGATTCTGTCGAATGCATCGCGAATTACCACAAACGGCAGAAGACGACTCTGTCCGGAGAAAGCACCACTATCGCGGGCAAACAGAAGGGCCGCCGGATATTCGTCGGTTGTATCGGCGGTTGCTTTGAGCGATCTTACAATCGGCAGAATATGCTCCGGGAAGAGCGTGAATAGAAGCGGGATCTGTGTTTTGTATTGGTCCCACATCGTGGCAAAATCGGCGTAGAGATCCGGTCCCCCACGCCACAGGAAATTGTCAGGCTCGCTTTTTACCGGTTTGAGCAACGAATGATACATCGATGTGTAGAAAAGCCTTCGCTCTCTTTCCGAACCGCCGGTTACGCGAATCCGCTCGAAGCAGTTTTCCCACTTCCTTCGTGCACGGGCGAGGAGCGCGTCAAACCCGGTCGTTCCAGCTTCCCGGGCGTAGCCGAGCGCCTGCTCCGTGCCGGATACCGAAAAACCCACATACACTTCCATCGTTCTGCTTCCGCGAAACAGCGCGCCCGCCCTGAGCTGTCGACACTCCTGCGCAGCCAGCTCGACCGATCGTGCCTCTTCAGGGCGTTCGAGCACACCGCCGCCGCTCTTCCACAGAACAGGATCCGAAGCTCCGGGACAGCACACGGCGAAAAACCACCGTACCCCGTGAAACACAAATTCACCGACGACCTCGCCGTTTCCGCACGCGTGGATCACCGCGCACTCGGGCCGATACTGGGCGCGTTTTGGTCTGAGGCCCCCGTTCGTGGCGTCGACGACAATTCCACGGTCGGACGTGCTCGGGAAGCGGTATCGGTGAGCGGCGGCGTGCGTTCCGACAGTCAGCTCGAGCTCTATTCCGGTATCGGAGAAGAATCCCGCATAGTAGCCGGGATGTGCACGCTCGCGCTCGAGCGGGTGCGGCTCACACAAGCTCAGATCGATATCGGGAATCACCGGTGATCGACCGATGAACGGAATTACGAGGAGATAGTTGTAGAAAAACCGTACGAAGCCGGTTCCGTTATGATGAATATGGGTTACACCGTAGGCGCACTTTTTTTCGTAGAGCTTTGGGGGTACTCCGTGAGAGTTGACATCATATACGCCGTATCCGGTCGGATATCCCCCTGAGTACGGAAGCGCGGTAACCGGGCTGTTCGGAAGAGCGGCGCCGGGATGATTGTTTCCTATTTGCGCCTTGAGATAGAACCAGGTAGCCGCAACGCCTTCGGGTTCCGGAAGATCAATAGCTTCGGTTCCTATAAAAGGATCGACTGTATCACCAAGCTCGTACATAATCGCTCCTCACCGTACCGTTCCAATTCTCCGCGATGGTTTGCTATATTTATATACAATTGAATGGGATAATGGAAACAACATGAATACTACGAATCCAACAAAGCTTTTACTCATCGGCAGTCAGCATCTCGACGTCGCGTGGCTCTGGAATCGGATTCCTCAGGGAGAAGAGCTGCAGCGGATGGTATTCGAGCTTGCGCTGGATCTGACCGACAAATATCCGGATGCGGGCTTTGTCATGTCGAGATCCACTGCGTGCAGCAGTTCTCGTTTTGAACCCTCGCCACGGTTTGGATCTGTATTGCATGAGACCAAAATGCTCCATATTGGGCAAAATGAGAACTGCCAACGCCGGATTTCGCCGGCGGCGCAAGGAATTCGCATTATGACCGATGAGGGAAGGCACCAAAAAAGAATTACGGTAGTGGGAAACCGTGCCAACTGTTCATAATGCGAATTCCTGCACTGCGTGGGGCTACTATTGTGTCGAGAAAAAGTATCCCGAGCTATTCGGGCGAATACAAACGGCGGTTGCCGAAGGTCGGATCGAGCTCTGCGGTGGCCAATGGATTGAACCGGACAATCTTATACCGAGCGGGGAATCACTCGTTCGTCAGGGACTCCACGGACAGACATATTTTTATACCCGATTCGGGAGAACTGCGCGGGTTTCGTGGAACCCGGATGCTTTCGGACACGGAAACACGTTGCCTCAGATTCTCAAGCGGACCGGACTGGAGGGGTACTATTTCCATCGTCTTATCCCCAGTGATGAGGACGGCAATGAAGTTCGACAATTCATTTGGGAAGCCCCCGAGGGATCAACGGTTTTGTGTTTCGCCGGTAACTGGAAAGGGAAGCCCGATCGTGAAAACGTCGAAGACGCGGTGAGCTCGGCAAGGCAGGCCGAACTTCCGACGGCGGCCGTAGTCGTGGGGGCAAAC
>CAYLZA010000162.1:0-6329 GCA_964387575.1 uncultured Spirochaetales bacterium
GATTGATGTGGAATGTACGATCGCTGTCCCGGCGCGTCACATTTGGAATAGCTGGTTCTCCCTCACCCCTCGTTGCCCGCGCATAGGGGAGCTGCTATACTCATTCAACGGAGGAAGATATGGCGGAAACAATTCCCAAATTGATGAATGAAATCGCGGAAAAATACCCCGATTTTGTAGCCCAGTATTCAAAAGACGAGAACGAGGAGTTTCAACCGACGACGTTTACCGGATTACGGGATGAGGTGATTCGTTTCGCCTCGGGTCTTGCGGAGCTCGGGATCGAACGGGAAAACCACGTCGGGCTGATTTCGGACAACCGGAAGGAATGGTTTATTACCGATCTCGCCGTGCTCAGTCTCGGTGCGGCGGACGTTCCGCGCGGATGCGATTCCAACGCCGAGGAGATCGCATATATTCTCGGATTCTCCGGATGCAAGACCGCCGTCCTCGAAAACGCTCAGCAATTAACAAAAGTCTTCGAAAAGGAATCGGAAGTTCCCGATCTCGAGCAGATCATTCTCTTCGACGACGATGGACGCCCCGATGTGGGTAAACGTTTCAAGATATTGTCGTTTTCGGAGGTGATGGATCTCGGCGCAAAACGGCTTCAAAAGGAATCCGGGTTCGTAGAAGCGGAAATCGAAAAGGGAGACGGAAACGACTGCGCCACAATTATTTTCACCTCGGGCACGACGGGGAAACCAAAAGGGGTAATGCTCAGCCATCGGAATTTTCTCCACCAGGTGGAGTGTGTGCCGCTTTTGATAACGGTGGGTCCCGGTGACCGCTGGCAGAGCATCCTTCCGGTTTGGCACTCGTTCGAACGTATCATGCAATACGTCGCCCTCGGTACCGCCACCTCCCTCGGATACTCAAAGCTTATCGCCAGAATACTCACGGCGGACTTTCAGAAACTCAAACCGACATGGATGGCGGCGGTGCCGCGGGTCTGGGAATCGCTCCAGGCCGGCATATACCGCGCTATTAAAAGCGGAAGTGCGGCAAAGTACATGCTTTTTCGATTTTTCGTCGCGGTAGGAGGCGCACACAAAGCGGCTTCCGATCTGGTGAAGGGGCTCGTGCCGCAATTCAAACGCCGTCTCCGCGTGCTCGATATCGCGGCCGGGATCATACCGTATCTACTTCTCTATCCGTTGAGGCTCCTCGGTGGTGTACTCGTCTTCGGAAAAATCAAGCAGCGCCTCGGGGGCGAGTTCGTCGCCGGAATTTCAGGAGGAGGGGCACTCCCGCTCGCGGTCGATACATTCTACGGTGCCGCCGGAATCCTTTTACTCGAGGGATACGGGCTGACCGAAACGGCACCGGTACTCTCGTTGCGGCTTCAGCGTCGTCCGGTTCCCGGCACCATCGGACCGATTTTCCCCGGAACCGAAGCCAAAATAATCGACGAAGACGGGAACGAGCTGCCTCCCGGAGGCAAAGGCGTGTTGTACGTACGCGGGCCGCAGATCATGCTCGGATACTACCGACAGCCCGAGCTTACCCGGCAAATCCTCTCGGAAGACGGTTGGCTAAATACCGGTGACCTTGCTATGATGACGCATCGGGGTGAAATCAAGATTGTCGGACGCGCAAAGGACACGATCGTCCTTCTCGGAGGAGAAAATGTCGAACCTTCGCCGATCGAAGAGAAGATAACCGAATCCGAATATATATCAACCGCGATAGTTCTCGGTCAGGATCAGAAATTCCTCGCCGCGCTGATTATTCCGGACCGGGAGAATATCAATCGGTACGCGGAGGAGAACAATGTTTCATACACCGATGAGGGGGAGCTTTTGGAGAATCCGGAAATTGTAGATCTCATACGATCCGAAATCAACGAGAGAATTAACGCTCGCAACGGTTTCAAAATGTTCGAACGGGTGTTCAGATTCAAAATACTCGACACCGAGCTCGAGGTCGGTAAGGAGCTTTCGGCGAAACAGGAAATCAAGCGCCACGTTATCGCCGACGAATACAGGAAAGAAATAAAAGAGCTGTTTGCCTGATTATGATAGAAATGCTTCCCTGGTGGGGCTGGTCGTTGCTCCTCTTCGGTTTCAGCCTCTTTCTCGGTATTGTCGCGGTTATCGCCGGCGTCGGTGGCGGCGTACTCTATGTCCCGATAGTCAGCGCGCTCTTTCCGTTTCATCTCGATTTCGTCCGCGGCGCAGGATTGATGGTCGCGCTCACCGGGGCGCTCTCGGCGGGACCGCAGCTTTTGAGATCGGGGCTTGCGAGCCTTCGTATGGCGCTTCCATTGGCTCTTATCGGTTCTGTCGGTTCAATCGCCGGAGCCATAGTTGGTCTAGCGCTTTCGGACAGCATCATAAAAATACTTCTCGGAAGCGCTATCATCGGTATTGTCATTATCATGCTTCTCTCACGACGTTCCTCATTTCCCGATATAACTTCATCCGATCGGCTTGCGGAAATACTCGGAATTCGAGGGAATTATTTTGAGACGAGTCTCGGCAAGTCGGTAGACTGGCGAATACACCGGATGCCGCTTGGACTCATCCTGTTTGTCTTTATCGGATTTCTCGCCGGGATGTTCGGTTTGGGGGCAGGATGGGCAAATGTTCCCGCACTCAATCTGCTTCTCGGTGCGCCGCTCAAGATTGCCGTTGCAACAAGCGGGCTTGTTCTTTCGGTCAACGATACCGCGGCGGCGTGGGTGTATATCCACAACGGCGCAGTGCTTCCGATTATCGCCGTGCCATCGGTGGTCGGAATGATGATCGGGACAAGAGTCGGTGCGAAGTTTCTGACGCGAATACGTCCGGGTGCCGTGAAGTGGATCGTTATCTCTATACTTTTCCTGGCCGGTGTTCGTCAGCTGCTGTCAGGAACCGGATTGATGTAACTGTGATGAATAATGGAGAGCTTTCAACAGCGACAAAACGCTACGCTTCGGTCCTGCAGGTGTGTGCGCTCGTAGGAATCGCGCTTTTGTTTATAACATTCCTGCTCTATGCTTTCTCTATCCTCCCCTCGGAGATTACCCCTGAAAAAAGCTCGGAGCTGTGGGAATTGAGCGCCGAAGAGTATCGCGAAGCAACCGGAATAAGCGCCGGCTGGGGATGGCTGAAATCGCTGTTCACCAGCAGAGCGCTTTCGTTTTTCGCGTTGAATCTGGTAGCGTTGGTGACGATAGTGGCCTTGCTCTCCGTGCTGCCTACATTCTTAGCCGAGCGTAACTACTGGTATACGGCTATTTCTATTCTTCAGATCATCGTCCTGGTCGGCGCGGCGACAGGATTTCTCGTTTTGGAGTAGAGACAACACCGATCGACAGTTCTCGTCCTCCTCGTGTAAGAGCCGGTCGACGCCCGGTAATTGCCCCGCCCCTTATTCGAGTTTCTATCGCGATTTCACGCGTCGGCTGACCAAGCATAACATTATACAGACACGAATTGAATTTCTTCGACCTCGGCGATATACTAATTCTATTAGAGATTTGAGCGCTATTATTAAATTAAAGTAGGTACCGATGAAACGAGTATTATTTGCTGATGATGAATACACGACACGACGAATTTTCGAGCTTCAATTAGGAAGAAACGGTATCCAATGCGATTCGGCATCGGACGGATATGAAGCCCTGACGCTGTACAATGAACGGGAGTATGGGGTCGTTATCCTTGATCAGTATATGCCGGGGCTCAGCGGCATCGAAGTTGCGAAACGAATACGGCAACGCGATCCGGAGGCATCTCTGATTGCGGTGACCGGTGACGACAGCCAGGTGCCCGTTCTGCAGCAGGCCGGTTTCGATCAGATATTTATCAAACCCCTGCGAGGTGATGATTACATTTCCACCATTATCGGTTATCTTTAGGCATGATGGTACGCATAGCAGCAAGACT
The DNA here is from genome assembly GCA_964387575.1 of uncultured Spirochaetales bacterium. Taxonomy (GTDB): domain Bacteria; phylum Spirochaetota; class Spirochaetia; order ARS1246; family ARS1246; genus CAYLZA01. The sequence goes on from CAYLZA010000162.1 coordinate 3,876, forward strand.
CATTCCGGCCATCGTTCTACTTTTTTTCCTGGTCCCTGGATTCACTCTTCCGGAGGACTCAATAACCGTCTCTTTCCCCAAAAGCCATATAGAAATCAATCCACACCACGCCTATTCTTCGGCGGAAACACATATCAATATGGCGCTATACGAGGGACTCGTGAGTTTCGAGCCGAGAACTCTTGCACCGATACCGGCGGGTGCATCGGGATGGGATATTGCGCCGGACGGATCGAGGATCACCATTTTTTTGAGAGAGGATGCCGCGTTTTCCACCGGAGAACCGGTTACAGCTCATGATTTTAGAGAGAGTTGGCTTACGCTGCTCGATCCGGAGAAGAACGCCGAATACTCGTTTCTGCTCGATTCAATAGAGGGTGCATTTCCCTACAGAACGGGGCAGGCGGAATCTCGCGATTCGGTTTCCATTTTTGTACTGTCGGATACCGTTCTCGAAGTCGATCTCGTCGGACCGCCGAAGCTCTTTCTCAAGGTACTTGCCCATCCGAGTCTCGTTCCCATTCATCACACGCGACGCAACCGCAGCTCTTACGACGGTCGGTTCCATGGGGCGATCAAACCAGTGGTCGGTAACGGCCCGTATCTGATCCGTGAGATTTCCGGTGACCGACGGATCGTTCTCGAGAAGAATCCCCACTACTGGGATGCGGATTCGGTCAATATCGAGCATATCACCGTTGAGCTTATCGACGATCCTCGCATCACAACCGAAATGTTCAACGATGGGACGCTACACTGGGCGGCGAGCGATTTCACGATGGACACTCTCTCCGATCTTTCCTCAATCCACACGAATACGTTGTTTTCGACAAGCTATCTGTTCTTCAACGCGCGGATTCCGCCATACGGAGATTTCAGAATTCGTCGAGCGCTTTCGCTACTCGTACCGTGGGAGAGTGTAAGAAAACCGAGTAAACGCTATTCCGCAACCTCATCGCTGGTACCGGCAATTCCCGATTATCCATCTGTCCCCGGTATCGATACCGTCGACCGGATACGGGCACTTGCAATGCTTTCCGAGTCGGGATTCACCAACGGCATGAATCTTCCCAATATACGGGTCGTTACGACCGCCGACAGCGCTCATACACGTACTGCGGAGGCGCTCGCATATATCTGGCGACGCGAGCTCGCCGTAGACGTTTCAGTAGAGCATCTCTCATACGACCGGTATCGCCGCCGCCTGGAAAACGGGGACTTCACCATAGCGATGATGACCTGGACCGGAGATTACGCCGATCCGCTTTCTTTTTTGCAGATGTGGCGAAGCGACAGCAACTTGAATGTATCCGGCTATTCATCAGAAGTGTACGACCAGCTCCTGAAAGAAGCCGCAGCCATCTCCGAACCGAAACGGTATCAGGCATTGTCTGAAGCGGAAGCTCTGCTTCTCGATTCGGCGATCGTGCTTCCGCTGTTCAACGCATCGGCGATAAACCTCGTCGACACTCGACGTATCGGAGGATGGTACGAAAATCCGCTCGATATCCATCCGTTCAAGAGTCTTTTTCTTCGCGCGGCTCCTCCGGAGCCGGGGATTGCGATCCGGCGGGGTGATCGGTCAGATCCTGATTCCTGAACGCAAATCGTTCTACGAAGCTATGTATTCGCTCCCTGAACCGCAATCCCAAAACAAATAACACAACCGCCACGGCAAAAATGGAGAGCGCAAGTACCCACTCCTTCGACGCGGCGGCATTTCCCATTCCCGCACTCCCGATAATCCCGGGCAAACGACCGGTTGTGGAAATCAACAAAAACGCGCCGAAGCGCAACGGTGAAAGCCCCGCCACGTAGCAGAGAATATCCTTCGGAATACCCGGAATGACGAACAGTAAAAAGAACGCGATCTGTGCCCGAGGTGAGTGCGTAATGCGTTCGAACTTTTCGAGCTGCTCCTCCTTGAAGAGATAGCGGAGGAAGGGGATACCGAATATGCGGGCGAGATAGAAGTTAAACGCCGATCCGAGAGCGATACCGGCCACTGAAAAAAGAACCCCGCGGCCTATCCCGAAGAGATAACCACCGGCGATCTGCGGTATCTCGCCCGGGATGATAAAGATTGCCACCTGAACGAATTGAACACCGATGAATGCCAGGGGCGCAACAATACCGGAATCGGCAATCGCTTCCTCGATTCGCTCCGGAGTGGAAAACATGTTCCACAGATCCTTTCGGAACACAACGAGAAGCGATATCACGATACCGATCACGACAAAATATGAGGTTAAAACGACTATTCGACGCGCTTTTTCACTCTTCATGACACGGGTGTGAATAATACTGCTCCCGGTTGGCTTTAGCAATTCTCAATACGCACCCGTTTCCCGGGTTTTCTGTTCCTTTCAGGAGTTCCAAATGTGCACCTCGGTTCCGAGCAATGGCGATCGTCCGTTATGGATGGTTCGCTTATAATCGGGCACATTTGGAACT
>CAYLZA010000163.1:0-6319 GCA_964387575.1 uncultured Spirochaetales bacterium
TTCATTGTTATCGCTGGGTATCGACCGGTCATACCCGCGGTAGCGCATGTATACACAAAATCCACAGGAATCGGATCAGTAATATGGTATTCACCAAGATTGAAATCAATGGAATGAAGCTCGCAAACAGGTTCGTGCGCTCCGCAACCTGTGATTTCTCCGCGGAAGAAGACGGCTCCGTCTCAGATGCCCAAACCGAAATCTTTGCCGCTCTCTCCCGAGGTAGCATCGGGATGATCGTAACAGGACACCTCTACGTTCGACTCGACGGGAAAGCGTCTCCCGGAATGGCGGCGGTCGACTCGGATGAATGTATCTCCGGTCTCGAGCGCATCGCCGATGCGGTTCACGACAACGGTCCGTCCAAGGTTGTTGCACAGATCAACCACGGAGGTCGCCAGGCGAGTGAGCGGTTCGGCATCGATACGATCGTCGCACCTTCGCCGATAGCGGCAAAAGAAGACGCACCGGTTCCCCACGAGCTATCAGTAAAAGAGATCGATGATCTCGTGGCGTGTTTCGGCGATGCGGCACGGCGCGTACAAAAAGCCGGCTTCGATGGTGTGCAGATCCACGGCGCTCACGGATATTTCGTCAATCAATTCCTCTCACCCGGCTCGAACCGACGCTCGGATGAGTACGGCGGGAATCCGGACAACCGGATGAGGTTTCTTTCCGAGGTATATAACCGGATACGATCGGATGTGGGAGAAAGCTTTCCCGTTCTCATCAAGCTCGGTGTATTCGACAAGGTCGGTCTCACGCTGGAAGCGGGCGTCGAGATAGCACGGCAATGCGAGAGCCTCGGTATCGACGCAATCGAAGTAAGCGGAGGATTCGGTGTACCGAATGTACCGAAACGGATTCGCGCCGGGCACAAAGAGGGGCCGTTCAGAAGCTATGCGAAAGCCGTAAAAGAAGCTGTCCACATTCCGGTTATCTCGGTAAATGGGTATCGGAGTCTTTCGGTGATGGAAGAGGTACTCGAAAGCGGTGATGCCGACATGATATCGCTGTGCCGACCGTTTATACGAGAACCCGCGCTCGTTGCCGATTTGGAATCGGGGGAGAAATCGCACGCCGATTGTATTTCGTGCAACGGTTGCTTTACCCACAGAGACAGGTTGATGTGCACGCAGATCGAGCCGGCTATCTGACCACCCCCCCCTATCCCACTCCGACAGTTGACCATCACGCAAAATAGAAATACCGTCATGTGCAAATCGCATACAAAAATGGAGCGTTAATGATGGAACTACTGAGTAGATCGGAGTACGAGGAAAAAACGGCCGCGAGTAGAGACGAGCGGATGAAATGGTGGCGGGAGGCACGATTCGGAATGTTCGTTCATTTCGGTCTTTACGCAACCTTGGGAAGGCACGAATGGGCGATGGCACAAGAAAACTTTCCCATCAACGAATACGAGAAACTGGCGGATGAATTCAATCCTGAACCGGGATCGCCGAAGAAGTGGGCACGCCTTGCCAAGTCGGCGGGGATGAAATACATGGTAATGACCACGAAACACCATGAAGGTTTTTGTCTCTGGGACACGGCGTTGAACGACTACAACGCCGCGAAGCGGGGACCGAAGCGGGACATCGTTCGGGAATACGTGGAAGCATGCCGTGAAGAAGGACTACGAATCGGATTTTACTATTCACTTATGGATTGGCATCATGCCGACGGATGGCGTTGCGCATTCGATGAAAAAGCGCGGTCACGATTCTTGGACTATACATCCGGTCTCGTGGAAGAGCTCGTAACCAACTACGGAAAAATCGACATCCTCTGGTACGACGTTCCGAGACCGTTCGAGAGCTGGGAAGGCTGGTCGTCACTTGCGATGAATCAGATGGTCAGGGAAAAGCAGCCTCATATCATAATAAACAATCGCTCGATTCTTCCCGAGGATTTCGGCACTCCCGAAGAGCATATCCAAAAGATGGACGGCGATTGGGAAGCGTGCATGACTTTCAATCAATTGAGCTGGGGATATGTCGATTCGGAGCAGGCCGCACCCTACAGCTATAATGCACAGCAGATCATCAAGATGCTCAACACGGTTTGTTCCGGAGGCGGTAATCTGCTTCTCAACATCGGTCCGACGCCTTCAGGTGACGTTCCTCCTGAGGCCGTCGAGCCGCTACAAACCGTCGGCGCATGGCTCGGCGAAAACGGCGAAGCAGTTTACGGAGCGCTCACTCCCACCCCACGGTTTGCCACCAACGGAACCGGAGGTACCTCGGCGAAAGGCAACAAGGCGTATTTCTGGAACCGAATCTGGCCCTCACAGAGGAGCGTAGGACTCGGCGGTATTTTGACAAAGCTCAAAGCGGTCAGGTTGCTTCGCGACGGGTCACCGATCGAGTTCGAGCAGAAGGGACAGCGGATCATTCTCAAGAATCTTCCGGAAAAAAAGCCCGATCCTCACGCGGGTGTTTCGGTAATAGAGCTGGAGTTCGATTCTCCCCCGCGTATGTTGCGCGGAAGTCTCTATCCGCAGCTCCACGGAGGAAGAGATCTGTCGAAAGAGTTTAGCGCGTAGAAATAGATTCATCCGGCCGGGCCGGCCGCGCAGACGTCCGCCCGGCGTGCGTATTATTTCCACCGTTCTGACCCGGCGCGAGCTCTTTGAGAACCTTCTGATACGATTGGAGGCGCTTCATCACCCGACCGTTTATCGAGTCTTCGGGATAGTTACCAGACGCATCACGCTCGCCGGCTTCGACGCCGGTGAGGATTTCTATCCCTTCATCTATTGTTCCGACCGACCAGACGTGAAACTTTCCGGATTCAACGGCCTCGACGACATCCTTTCTGAGCATCAGGTTCTGAACATTTGCATCGGGGATGATGACTCCCTGCTCTCCGGTCAGACCGATTTGCGAGCAGACATCGAAAAATCCTTCGATCTTGTCATTGATTCCACCGACCGCCTGAACGACGCCTTTTTGATTGACCGATCCGGTAACCGCGATATCCTGTCGTATCGGAGCATCCGCGAGTGCCGAAAGTATCGCATAGAGCTCGGCCGAGCTTGCGCTGTCTCCCTCGACTCCCTCGTAACTCTGTTCGAAAACGATGGTAGCGGATATAGCAAGCGGCATCTCCCGCGCAAAGATTCCGGTAAGGTAGCCGCTCATGATAAGCACGCCTTTGCTGTGGATCGGACCTCCCATCTTCGCTTCGCGCTCGATATCGACAATACCTTCGCGACCGACCGTAACGGTTGCGGTTATGCGATTGGGACGGCCGAACTCGTAATCACCGAGCATAATAATCGCAAGTCCGTTTACCTGACCTGCTACACTACCTTCGACATCGATGAGAAGTGAGCCGTTGTCGATCATCTCGCGAATTCGTTCTGCGAGCATGCTCGAACGGTAGATTCGCTCTTCGATTGCCCGGTCGATGTGCTCCGCCTTTATCATCGCTTTGTCGTCGTTGTCATCGTCATCCGCCCAGTAATTCGCTTCACGGAGAACGTCCGCGAGTGATCCGAAATTTGTGGAAAGCTTGTTCTTGTGACCCGCCATCCGCGACGCGTGCTCCATATCGCGTCTGAGTGCTTCACCCCAACCGGCATCGAGCTTGAGAGCGCGTGGTTCATACGAATCGGCAAAGTTGTAGACGTAGCACCAGTCGCTCGGCGCCTCCCGCGTCCCCGCTACTTCTTCGAGAAAGGATTCGACCGAGGTCATCTTGCCTATTCCGGGTGGTCCCGCTACATAGACATTGAATCCCTCCCCTTTCATCTGAATCCCGAATTTCAGGGCGCGAACGGCGCGATCCTGCCCGATAATTCCCTCTAATTCCTCTATCTCCCGGGTATCTTCTATACCGAGACTCCCGGGGTCAATTCTCTTGAGTAGTTGTTCCGTCTCTAATTCGCTTTTCATCATCAGTACCTCTTATTTAACGATACTAATGATTAGAACACAAACCAAATTTCTCGATTAATGGTCTATAGATCGTGTTTTTTCAGATAAGCACCGATCTGATCGATTGCCCGAGCATGACGTTCGGTAAACTCGTTGGTGGTCGGACGCCAGGTTGTCTGCAGAAACCCGAGCAGACGTTTCGGAGATAAACGACCTCTGCACCAGTCGGCGGTCATCTCGAAATTTGTATTGGAGGAGTGATTACTTGCAGTCGGGATCTGTTGATACCCGGCTTCATCTAGATCTGCGTAGCAGCGAGCGGGGCTTCCCTCCGCACCGGAAAAGTCATTTCCATAGTACCAGTTACTCTGAAGCACCGACGTCGGCACATGCTCGAGGTATTCATCCCGATGATTCCACATATAGTCGGACCACACCCACGGGCGAGATCCACGTTTCTCCACTTCGCCACAGAAAAAATCAAAATCGTGCCAGTAGAGCTCATACTGCCGGACCACGAGATATGCGTAGTGGTATTGGTGCGCGGCGGTCTCCTCATCCATCCCGATATGAAAAAACCGGGGTGAATCAAAGAGCCCGGTTACTTCCTCGATGAGGTCGCTGCACACATCGTAGTATCGTTCGGTTGAAATGCAACGCGAGTATTCACCGAGCCACGCATCGTGGGATGAAGCGAAATTGAGCTTTGGGATCGGTTCGAGACCCGACTCACGGATCCGGTCGAGCTCTTCCCGGAGCTTTCCGGTGCTCCACGCATTTTCTACCGCTATCTCGGGATGACTCCGGTATTTTACACCGTCTCCGAGATCGAGAACGATCATCGTCAGACCGGCATCGGCCATTCTTTTGAGCAGCTTTCGCCACAAGTCTTCATCAAAACGAAGATATGGTTTATAGCAACGAAACGCGATCCGACGCTCATCATCGGCGAGCGCTGATTCATCTCTGTCTTCCCACATGTTAAAGCTGAGATGGATAAGGTTTGCAAAAATCATAGCGTGCTTCGAGCATAACACATGAAAGGTAATGAGAATAGGATCGAGAGGGGCGAACGTGGAGGAAAGGCCGACGGTTGAATAAATCCAACCGTCGGCTCGAATAAACGTTATTCGTCTATATAGTACTGCTCAGGTAAGGTGTAGTGATCGTTGAATCCCATCTGCTGAATTTTTTCGGGCAGATTGTGGAATCGATTGCTCTGAACAAACGGAAGTGGAGCATATCCCAAAACGCCGATCTGGAAGAGATTTTCAGCGTGGATCACCTGCGATTCACGAATAATCTCGTTGCGTTTTTCGTCATCCGGTTCCTTCGAGGCTCTCTCGTATATATCGATGAGCTCCGCCTGCAATCCGGTCGGCTCGACGCCCTGCTCGCCGTTACTCGAATACCAGAGCCCGTTGAGCGGCGCCCAGTAGCTGGTGTTTTGCAGCGGGAAGATGTACTGCGGACGGATCATCGGCTGGAATCCGTTCGAGTTACCGTAGACGGATATCATCAGATTTCCGGCGAGTGATTTCTCGAGCCAGATCGATCCCTCATCGGGTCTCACCGCCGTTTTTATCCCGACATCCTCAAAGTGTTCTTTGATAACCTCAGACGCATCAACACGCCACCCCGAGGTACCTCGGGGGGAAAGAATAAGAAGGAATGCTTTACCGCTCGGAAGCATTCTGAATCCTTCGTTATCCTTTTCGGTAAGTCCTGCCTTATCGAGGAACTCATTTGCTTTTGCTTTATCGTATTCGGTGTACATCTTCTCGAGCTCGGCGCTGCCGGCCGGATGGGAAGCAGCCAGCAACGGCTGACGTTCTGGGGCCAAGCCCAGGCTTATGAATTCGTTTACTTCCGCCCGGTCTATAGAAACCGAAAGTCCTCGCCTAAAGTCGGCGTTTCGAAGAAGGTCGGCAACTTCATCAGCACCGGCGTAGTTCTGGTTGACGTACATCATGATCCCGGCTCCGTTGATGCCGTCCCTCTCCTGCATGATAACTTTGAAGTTACCGTTGGTCTCGTTCTCCTTCAACACCGGGAAATCAGTGGTCCGTCTCGTCGCCTGCTCGGCGTCGACCTCTCCCGAGATAATCCTGAGGATTCGTACATCATCTTCCTCGATATTCTGCCATTGTTGATAATCGATATACGGAAGCTGATTACCCTCAGGATCGACCTTCCAGTAATAGGGATTCCGTTCGGCCATCTGGACCTGTTCCTTCGGATCGGTCGTGAGTTTCCACGGTCCGATCGTCGGTCGATCCGGATTCTGCCGCTCGTCGACTTTAACCTCCATGAGCTGTACCCAGGAATCGAATCCCTCTTTTTCGATGACAGCATCGAGATCTTCCTTCGACGCGTAGTTCGGATGGAACTGCTTGAGATAGTGCTTGGCGTGCTTGGTCATCTCATGTCCGAAT